>JAXKHW010000282.1:0-2021 GCA_036549635.1 Collinsella sp.
CCGCGCCGGTGGCGCCCTCCACGGATGCCCCCGCATTCGCGAGCCGCAAGTACACGTTCGAGGCGCAGCGCGAGAGTGCTTCGACCGCGTGGCCCAAGGTCCCCTTTACCGAGCAGATGCGCGAGGAGGGCTACACCATCCTGTGCCCGCAGATGGCGCCGATCCACTTTGTCCTGGTCCAAGAGGTGTTCCGTGGTGCTGGCTCCAACTTGGAGCTGCTGCCCTCGACCGACCACGACGCCGTCGAGGCCGGCCTGCGCTATGTGAACAATGACATTTGCTATCCGTCGATCCTGGTAACGGGCCAGATCATGGAGGCCATCGAGAGCGGTCGGTACGACCTGTCCAAGACGGCCGTGGTTATCAGCCAGACCGGCGGCGGCTGCCGTGCCACCAACTACATCGCACTCATCCGCAAGGCCCTGCGCGAGAGCGGCCACCCCGAGATTCCGGTGATCTCGCTTTCGGCCGTGGCGCTGGGCGAGGACAACCCTGGCTTTAAGATTACGCCGGCGCTGCTTAAGCAGGCAGTCTACGCGGTGCTCTTTGGCGACGTGATGATGCAGATGCTCTATCGCTGCCGCCCGTACGAGGCTACGCCCGGTGCCGCCAACGCGCTCTACGAGGAGTACATGGCGCGCGCTCGCAAGCTGGCGCCCAAGTTTAACCGCCACAACTACACCAAGCTGTGCCGCGAGGCCATCCGCGCGTTCGACACCATGCCGCTCGTGGGCGAGGGTACCAAGCCGCGCGTGGGCGTGGTCGGCGAGATCCTGGTCAAGTTCCATCCCACAGCCAACAACCACGTGGTCGATGTCATCGAGCGCGAGGGCTGCGAGGCCGTGGTGCCGGGTCTGCTCGACTTTTTCCTGTACTCCATGAGCAACGCCGAGCTGCAGAAGGACGAGTTGGGAAGCTCCGCTACCACGCGCGCTGGTATGCAGGCGCTCATCAAGCTCGTGGACTGGATGCGCACGCCGGTGGAGGAGATGCTCGAGAAGTCCCGCCGCTTCGAGGCGCCCGAGCGCATCGGCACCATGGCCGACAAGGCCCGCACGGTACTTTCGGTGTGCAACAACATGGGCGAGGGCTGGCTGCTCACGGCCGAGATGCTCGACCTGATCGATCATGGCGCACCCAATATCATCTGCACGCAGCCCTTCGCGTGCCTGCCCAATCACGTGGTGGGCAAGGCCGTGATTAAGGAGCTGCGCCGCCAGCATCCCGAGAGCAACATCGTTGCGGTGGACTATGATCCTGGTGCGTCCGAGGTCAACCAGCTCAACCGTATTAAGCTCATGATCAGCGTGGCCAAGGAAAACATGCGCGCCGGCAAGGGCTTTAAGCTTGAGAAGGTGGCGCCGCTCGCGATGGACGAGGTCACCGGCCAGATGCGTGCCCACGACGGCTGCGTGAGCTGCGGTTCGGTCGATGAGAGCGCCGTGGCGTCGGTCGCTGAGCGCCTGGGACGCGGCATTAAGAAGTAGCTGGCCTGCTATGGGCTGGATATGAGACAAACGGGTGGTGGCCGTACCGGCTACCACCCGTTTTTGCTTGGACATATGTTGCGTAAACGCCCCGACTATCACCCTTTGCGAACTCAGATTTCGGAAGTATGCGGCAAAATCAGAATAGGCCGAGCACACCGGATATGTCCAAGCTCTGTACCTGCACTGATAATTGTCCTTGGGGGAAGCGGGCACTGCGGGGGCGCGTCAACAGCGCGCGATTTCCGCGTCGCAGCGCTACCCTGATGCTGAACGCCGGGACGATGACCCACTGACCTGCTGACGCCTCTTCGGCCGTCCTCAAATCCGACCTGTCTCGCCCCGGCTTCCGCGACCCGGAGTCCTGCCATGACCTAATAGGAGCATGAGCGCGGACAATCGGATAAGGCAACTTGATTGTAGCGCTCCCGTCAGTGCAATGTCTGGGAGACCCGGGCGCGGAGCAGGCGGCAGACCGAGGGGAGCGAAAATGGAAGGCGAAACGGTCATCGCGGGCGTCGACACGCACAAGGA
>JAXKHW010000036.1:0-1513 GCA_036549635.1 Collinsella sp.
TATCGAGCAGGTTGGAGTCCTGGAAGATAAAGCCCAGCTCCTCGCGGCGGAACTGCGAGAGCTTGGCCTGCTTCATGCGCGTCACGTCCTGCCCGTTGATGCGGATCGTGCCACTTGTGGCGCTATCGATGGTCGACACGCAGTTGAGCAACGTCGACTTGCCCGAGCCCGAAGCGCCCATGATGCCAACGAACTCGCCGCGGTTGACGGTAAAGCTGACGTCGTTGAGCGCGCGGGTCACGTTGCCCAACGCGCCGTATACCTTTTCGAGATGCGCGACCTCCAGTACCGGGGTCGCCATGTGCGTGGTTTGCATACCGAGTCCTTTCTTGCGATTAGTCTACGGCATCTATAGTCGCAAGAAGACGAGTCGGCTACCATCGATATGGCTTACGCTTGCCTTACCGTTGTGTAAGGTACGGGTAGCCACCCTGTTACGTATTGATGTTGAGAGAGGACTCCTGTTGAAGACTGTTCATGTTGCCGCCGGGATCATTCGCAAGGAAGGATCTGACGAGCTGCTTGCCGTGCAGCGCGGCTACGGCGACATGCAGGGACTTTGGGAGTTCCCCGGCGGCAAGCTCATGCGCGGCGAGACACCCGAAGACGCCGTGCGCCGCGAGCTCATGGAAGAGCTGCGGGTAAAAATCACCAACCTGCGCGATTTCTATACCGTTGAGTATGACTACCCCGATTTTCATCTCTCCATGGAGTGCTACTACTGCTCGCTGGCTAAAGAATCCGACGAGCCTCAGAAGCACGACCGCCAGCTCGATATCCGCTGGATTCCGCGCACCTCGCTTGCCACCGTTGAGTGGATGCCCGCCGACAAGGGGCTCATTGATGCTCTGATTGAGTTGAAGGAAGATCGGCTTGAGGCCAACGGCACTGCCAACGACGCCGAGACCGCCACGACCGACGAGCCCGCCACCAAACCCAAGCGCGCACCTAAGCGCCGCAGCAAGAAGCGTCCCAAGCCCGGTCTGCTCGACGGCATCGATACCTCGGACCTTTCCGCTGACGAGCGCGAACTGGTCCGCCGTCGCGCCGCCATCAAAAAGTCCATGAAGGGCAACAAGCGCGCTAACACCAAGCCCGAGCTGATCGTACGACAGCGCCTGCGCGCAGCGGGCCTTACGGGCTATCGTTTGGAATGGAAGGTACCCGGCAAACCCGATATCGCCTTTCCCGGGCGCAAGATCGCCATTTTCGTCAACGGCTGCTTTTGGCATCGCTGCCCCAAGTGCAACCCGAGCCAGCCCAAGCGCAACGTTGAGTTTTGGGAGGCAAAGTTTCGCCGCAACGTCGAGCGCGACCGCGCTGCCGTGGCAGCACTCACTCAAATGGGCTGGACACCCATAACCATCTGGGAATGCGAGCTCAAAAAAGACCACATCGACGCCACGATGGAAAAGGTCATCGAACAAGTACGCGCCGCCGCACCGCAGCGCTAGGAACGAGCCGTCCACACGCCCCACACAGGCAAGCCACATCCGCGCCACAAACCTTAGAA
>JAXKHW010000283.1:0-1974 GCA_036549635.1 Collinsella sp.
TCGCGCATGCGGCAGATATTGCAGGTGGGGCGGCTCTGGGCGTCGTGGACCTCGCCGTCGAATAGGCCGATCACCGCGGTCACGCTCTTGGTGGGCATGAGCAGGCTGGTGGGTGTGACGGTAAGCCCGATGAGCCGCGTGGCATTGAGCGCATTGACGATCGAGCGCTGGGCCGAGAGCGGGCAGTCGCCATAGCCGGGACTAAAGCGCCAGTTGCCGGCGAGCCCGCGTGTGGCGGCGTCCGTCTTGACCTGCTGGTCCATTTGCTCAACGGCGGCTTCCACGTAAGCGGAGCACGCGGCGTCGAGCACGGCGCCCTCCAGGGGATGTTGGGCTCCCGTGGTGCGCAGGCGACGCTCGGCGTCCATGCCGAGGGTGCATGCCATGAGCGCGGCAAAGCGGGCATCTTTGAGATGTCGATAGATATCGCGACCTCGCAGCTCAACGTTGGTGCCGACCAAGCGAATGCAAGGCTCACTTTGTTCGTCCACGCCCGTGGCATCGATGGCAAATACGCGGCGCACGCCACGGGGCTCAATGTCCAGTTCCAGACGTTCAACGACAAGCTCAATACGTCGTGACAGTTCGGGCTCAATCTGCTGGCCGCCGTAACCCAGATACCGCAGCATCTCGGCACGGTCGACACGGGGATGGTGCGCAGCATCGACACGGTAAAGCGCCGGCGACGCAAGGTCGGCCGGCACTTCGACAGCGGTTGTATCGATGTGCGGTTTTTCCATTACCCCAGGCGCTCCATAATGGTCGCGGCGATCGCAGGACGGTTCATAGTGTACAGGTGCAGGCCGTCGGCGCCGTGCTCCTTGAGGTCGCAAAGTTGGCGGGCGGCATAATCTACACCGGCTGCCTGCAGGCTCTCGGGGTCGTTCTCGTACTTGGCGAGAATCTTGATGACGGGGGAGGGCAGCGACGCACCGCACATAAAGACCATGCGGCTGATCTGCGACTTGCCCATAAACGGCATGATGCCCGCGGTAATAGGCACGGTGATGCCGGCCTTGTCGGCAAGTTCGCAAAAACGGTAAAAGCACTCGTTATCAAAAAAGAGCTGCGTCACAAAGAAGCTCGCGCCGGCGTCCTGTTTTTGCTTGAGGTGCTCGACCGAGAGGTTGAGATCCTCGCAGGCAATATGGCCCTCGGGGTAGGCTGCGGCGCCCACGCAAAAGCCGGCGTCGACGAGCTCAGGGATGAGGTCACGGGCGTAGGCGTAGTCGGAGGCAGGCTTGTCGTCCTCGGTCGCGCCGGCGGGAAGATCACCACGCAGGGCCAGGATGTTTTCAACGCCGGCGGTGCGATACTCGTCGATCTTGGCGGCGATATCGGCGTGGGTGCGGCCCACGCAGGTGAGGTGCGCTACCGAGGGCGTATCGAATTCGCTCGAAATCATATGCGCGATGGGGGCGGTGGTGGCACCGTTGCCTGAGCCGCCGGCCGAGCAGGTGACCGAGACAAAGCTCGGCGAAAGCTTGCATAGATTGCCTGCCACCTCGCGAGCCGTGTCGAGGGTAAGCTCGCCCTTGGGCGGGAACATCTCAAACGAAACGGGTGCGGTGCCCTGGGATGCTGCCTGCTTAAAAACCTCGTCGACGCGCATATCGTGCTCCTTTAGATGCCTAGGTGCGATGTTTTGTTGCAAGGATTCTACAGCACGACCGCGCTAAGGTGGAGTTTCTCTCGCGATTTGGTGATACCAATCGAAAACGCTTCGCTATCGGTACTTCCTATAACAGGGCGGTCAATGTAGGATAGGGCTATATTGAATGGTATCTGATGCGAAATACCAGTTAATAGAGCCCCATCCTACCATTGACTACTCTTAAACCATGGGGAGAGGTCTGCAATTTATGCAGTTGATTGGCTGTTGAGGGTGGCAACGCCGCCTCGATAGGGTAACCTCATTGATTGGTTTCGCGACAGCAACATAACGGTAATGTCGCGGAAACACGGCGAGTCTAA
>JAXKHW010000284.1:0-14748 GCA_036549635.1 Collinsella sp.
ACGTCGCCACGGGCATCGACTCGCGCGTCATCATCGACCAGATGGGTGCCGAAAAGCTCACCGGTTTGGGCGACATGCTGTTCTCCAAGGTCGACTGGGGCAAGCCTCGCCGTATCCAAGGCTGCTTTGTCTCGGACGACGAAATCAACGAGATTGTCGAGTTCGTCAAGTCGCAGAGCGAGCCCGATTACCACGAGGAGATCCTGTCTGCCGTGGCGCCCGCTTCCATGTCCATGGCGGGTGGCGGCGGTATTGTCCGCACCGGAGTAGCCGAGCCGCAAGACGATGATCCGCTCATTTGGGAAGCCGCCCATATTGTGGTGGAATCGCAGCTTGGCTCCACATCTGGCCTGCAACGTCGTCTGAAGGTTGGCTATGCGCGTGCCGGGCGTATTATGGACATGCTGGAAGAAAAGGGTGTCGTCGGCCCGCCCGACGGTTCCAAGCCGCGCGAGGTCCTGTTGGACGAGGAGGGGCTTGCCGCGCTGGAATCTGTCGACGCCGAGATGGCACGTGAAGATCGTGAGTTTGGAGGATTCTGATGGCTGCACGCTTTGGTGACATGCTGCTCGAGCAGCGTCGCCGAATGGGCCTTTCCATTCAGCAGGTCGCCAACACCATCAAAATCAGGCCGCAGATCATCGAGTTTTTCGAGACCGGTAACTTTGCCTCGATGCCGCCGCGCGGCTATGCGCAGGGCATGATTTCGAGCTATGCTCGCTTTTTGGGCCTCAATCCGCGCGAGGTCGTCAATGCCTACTTTGACGACCTGATGGCATACGAACGCGAGACGTCCCAGCAGGGCGGTCGTTTTCAGGACGCCGCCGGCTACGTCAATTCGCGTTCCTCGGTCGATAACGGGCGCTTCCTGATGGTTCAGGGCGGTCGTTCGACCCGCTATGGACAGCGTCCTCAGCAGGCCGGTTATATTACCGAGACGGGTTCGGGCGAGGAGATTCGCTCACAGCGTGACCGGTTCCGCAGTACGCCGATGCCCGAGGACCGTGCACTTCCCGCTGCCCGTGGCGTGGCGCGTGACCCTCGTGCCGGCTACGGCGACGGCGGCTATTCCGATCGCGGTTACCGTGGTGCCTCTATGGGACGCTCTCGCGGTGGCTATGCGGATGCCGATACCACGCAGGTGACGCCGCGTCTTCGCTCTCAATCACAGCCGTATGGCCAGCGCTCTTCGGCTTCGCGTTCGGGCCAGCGTGGCTATCAAGGCCGCGGTGAGCTTGCGCCCCGCTCGGGTCAGCGCAGCCTTCAGGGCCAGGGCGGCTATCGCGGCCGTTCCGATAGCAATCGCGGTCGTATGCCTCAGGGAGGCGGCCGCAGCAGTTCCGGTCGTGGACGCGGCGGATCACGTACTCCTCAAAACAACGGGCTCGATCCGCGTATCGTCTACGCCGGCATCGGTGCCGTTGTGCTGCTGTTGATTGTGCTCATCGTGGTGCTTCTGCGTGGCTGCGCATCTTCGGCGCCCGAGAACACGCCCGAGACGCCCACTGCTACCAAGATGACGACCAAGAAGTCTTCTAAGAAGACCGAAACGGTCGACGAGGACGATGACACCGATGAGGCGACGGATGAGTCGACTGATTCGGACGCTACCAAGACGACGGCCAAGAAGGAAGAGAACGAGGTCACGAAGGTCAAAGTCTCCGTTGCCAAGGGAAAGACCGCGTGGATTGAGGTCAAGGTTGACGGCAAGTCGGTCTATGGCGCCCAGGCGACTGGCCCCTTTGAGCAGGAGTACACGCCCGAGTCTTCGATCGAGATCACCACGTCCAAGCCTTCCGATGTCACCGTTACCAAGAACGGTGAAAAGGTTCGTTACGATACCAAGACCTCGGGCGTGGCGCGTGTGACGATCACCGTTCCCAAGAAGGAGACGTCTGATTCCGAGAATGGTGAAAGTTCTGATGGTACCGACACCACCGATGGTACCGATACCACCGACGGTACCGATGCCCAGTCCACGGATGGCGCCGATACCGCAACTGACGGTCAGACACCCACCGATTCTACCGAAAATTCGTACGATAGCTACTAGGCCGCTCGTACGCGAAAGGAAACATCATGGCTAAAGATTCCAGCTTCGACGTCGTGTCCGAGGTCAACATGCAAGAGGTCGATAACGCCTTTCAGCAGACCACGCGCGAGATTTCCCAGCGCTATGACCTTAAGGATTCCGGCGCCACGATCGAGCTTTCGAAGGGCGACAAGCTCTTTACGATCAACGCCCCGGCCGACTTTGTCTCCAAGCAGATTGTCGACGTGCTGAGCTCCAAGCTCATCAAGCGCGGCATCGACCTCAAGGCCGTCTCGTGGGATGCTCCGCGGCCGGCATCGGGCGGCACCGTGCGCGTGCTTGGCCATATCGTCGAGGGTATCGACCAAGCGACCGCCAAGAAGATCAACAAGGACATCAAGGACCAAAAGCTCAAGGTCAAGGTGACCATCGAGGCCGACAAACTGCGTGTTTCCTCTGCTTCGAAGGACGCGTTGCAGTCCGTGATCCAGTTCCTGCGCGACCAGGACTACGGCCAGCCGCTGCAGTTCACCAACTACCGCTAATATCAATCGAAAGGACCGCTCTCCAACATGGATACACCGTTGGGCTCCGTGCTCTACATCACCCTCGGGTGCGCTAAGAACGAGGTTGACACTGACCGCATGCGTTCTCTTTTGACCGCCGCGGGCTACGAGGAGGCATTCGACCCGCAGGATGCCGATATTGCCATCGTCAATACTTGCTCGTTCCTCGCCTCCGCAACGTCCGAGAGCATCGAGACCACGCTCGAACTCGCCAACGAGGTTCAGGACGGCGTTCGTTCTTGCCCCATCGTCATGTGCGGCTGCGTGCCGTCGCGCTATGGCGATGACCGACCTGACGAGCTGCCCGAGGTCGCGTCCTGTGTGACGGCCGACGAGGAGGACGGCATCGTGGCGGTCATCGATGGCGTGCTGGGTGTCGAGCGCGAGATTGCAGCCTATATCCCGCAGGTCAAACGTACCGTCGAGGGTGCTGTCGCCTACGTCAAGATTTCCGATGGCTGCAACCGCTTCTGCAGCTTCTGCATGATTCCCTACATCCGCGGCCGCTATCATTCGCGCAATGCCGAGAGCATCATCTCCGAGGTGCGCGACCTGGTTGCCGGCGGTGTGCGCGAGATCGTGCTGATCGGCCAGGACACGGGCATCTGGGGTACCGACTTTGCCGACGAGGACGTCGCCGATGGCTCGCCGCGCAATCTGGCGCAGCTGCTGCGTGCCGTCGCCGAGGCCGTGCGCCCGCACAACGTCTGGGTCCGCGTGCTCTATCTGCAGCCCGAGGGCATGACTGACGAACTCATCGAGACGATTCGCGATACGCCCGAGGTGCTGCCCTATATCGATATCCCCGTGCAGCACTGCGACGCGCGCATTCTCAAGGCCATGCGCCGTTCTGGTTCGCGCCAGGAGCTCGAGGACCTGTTCCGCGATCTGCGTGAGCGTATCCCCGGCATCGTGATCCGTTCCACGGCCATGGTCGGCTTCCCGACCGAGACCGACGACGAGTTCCGCGACCTTATCGACTTTATGGACACCGTCGGCTTTGACTACACGAGCGTCTTTGCCTACTCGCAGGAGGAGGGCAGCCTGGCCGCTAAGATGGAGGGTCAGGTCGACGAAGAGGTCAAGCTCGAGCGCGCCCAGGAGGCCATGGACCTGGCCGAGTCGCTCGGTTTTGCCGCCACTGCCGCACATGTGGGCGAGCGCGCCCAGGTGATCGTCGACGGTATCGAAGAGACCGAGGATGGCGCCGAGCTGATCGGCCATGCCTGGTTCCAGGCGCCCGATTCCGATGGCGCGGTGCATTTGGACGCCAGCGAGGCGTCCGTGGGCGATATTCTGACCGTCGAGTTTACCGATAGCTTCTGCTATGAGCTTATCGGTCATGTTGTGGAGTAGGAGAGCGTCGTGGCTAACGAGAGCAATAAGGAACTGACGAGTGTCTGGACGCCCGCCAACATCGTGACGTGCGTTCGCATCGTCTTTATCCCGGTGTTCATGATCGTGTCGGCACTTTCTCACACGAGTGTTGCCGGTACGGATTGGAGCACCTTCGACGGCCCGCTCGCCGCCGCTGCCTTCATTCTGTATGTGATCCTGTCGTGCACCGATAAGGTCGACGGTTATCTGGCGCGTTCGCGCAACGAGATCACCGACTTCGGTAAATTCTTGGACCCCATCGCCGATAAGCTGCTCGTGTTCTCGGCCCTGCTGCTGTTCTTGGATTTTGGCGCGGTGACCGTGTGGTCCGTGTTCATTATCCTGTTCCGCGAGCTGCTGGTGAGCGCCCTTCGCATGGTCGCGAGTGCGGCCGGTGTGGTCGTTGCGGCCGATAAGCTCGGCAAGTACAAGACGGCAACCACGATGGTCTCCATTTGCGGTTACCTGTGCGTTTTTGCTATGGCCGGCTTGCACCTTGGCCCGGTGGCGCTGACGCTCGGCATCTACTCGGTGTCGCGCTTCCTGTACGCCGTTGCCGTTGTCCTGACCGTTATCTCGGGCGCCCAGTACTTCTGGAACTGCCGCAAGATCGTCTTTTCGGTCTAGGTCCTGGTGGGTATGACGGTCTCTTTTGAGCAGATTTCCGCACATAACGAGGAGCTGGCGCGCGATATTGTCGAGCGTGCGAGCGCTCGGGGCGTGACGGTTTCGACGGCTGAGTCGCTGACGGCGGGTATGATCGCCTCGACGATTGCGGATATCCCGGGCGCCTCGGCGGCGCTGCGTGGCGGTGCGGTGACCTACTGCGATGAGATCAAGCATCGTGTGTTGGGTGTTGAGCAGGAGACGCTCGACCGCTATACCGCGGTGTCGCATCAGACCGCGCGCGAGATGGCGGTGGGTTCGCTGGAGCTGTACCAGAGTGATATTGCAGTGAGCGCAACGGGTTATGCCGGCCCCGGCGGTGGTACTGAGGACGATCCTGCGGGCACTTTCTATATTGGCTGGGCGCATCGTTCCGCCGATGGGGGAGTGCCGGTCGTGGACTCTGTGCGCTGCCACTATGAGGGCGACCGTTCGTGTGTTCGTGCCCATGCGGTCACGGAGGCATTGGGTCGCATTGCCCTTGTGCTCAACTCTATGGAATAGACGTGTTTTAAGGGGCCTCCGGGCCCCTTAATTGTGGAGATAGGGACCTTAGGCTCATTTGGCGTTTGTGCTGGTTGTAGATGTAATTTTGCCTGCCTTGTTCATATTTGGTCCTTTGTGGTCAAGCATTTGGTCAGTGTTTGGTCGGCGTTTGGTTGGTATTTGGAAAGACCGCCTGCATATGATTTATCTGAACGGTTGACCACGAACAGCCGTTCGTTTATTATCGATGCAGGTTGTTAAGAGGAGGGCTATTCATGGCCAAGAATTCAGGTCCCGTACGTACCGTTCATGCTCGCACGACGGGTAAAGAGCGCGATGAGATGATCGCCACCACCAAGGCCGAGATCGAGAAGAAATTCGGCCAGGGTTCCATCATGAGGTACGGCGACGGTGGCCCCGAGCTCGAGGTCGAGGCCATCCCTACGGGCGCCCTGGCACTCGATGCCGCTCTGGGTATCGGCGGTGTGCCGCGCGGCCGAATCGTCGAGATCTACGGTCCCGAGTCCTCCGGTAAGACGACGCTTTCGCTCGAGATTTTGGCAGAGGCCCAGGCAATGGGTGGCGTTGTGGCATTTATCGATGCCGAGCATGCGCTCGATCCCACGTATGCCGCGCGCATTGGCGTGGATATCGACGAGGTACTGATTTCCCAGCCCGATACGGGTGAGCAGGCGCTCGAGATCGTTGACATGCTCGTGCGTTCCGGCGCCATCGATGCCATCGTCGTCGACTCTGTCGCCGCGCTGACCCCGCGTGCCGAGATCGAGGGAGAAATCGGCGACACTACGGTCGGTCTTCAGGCTCGCCTGATGAGCCAGGCGCTCCGTAAGCTCGCCGGCTCGCTTTCTAAGTCCAACACGACGTGCATCTTCATTAATCAGCTGCGTGAGAAGATCGGCGTCATGTTCGGCAACCCCGAGACTACGACGGGCGGCCGCGCCCTTAAGTTTTTCTCTTCGGTGCGTATCGACATTCGCCGTATCGACAGCATTAAGCTTAAGGACGAGGTTATCGGTAACCGCGTGCGCGCCAAGGTCGTTAAGAACAAGGTGGCAGCTCCGTTCCGTTCTGCTGAGTTCGACATCATGTACGGTACGGGCATCTCTAAGGAGGGCTCGATTCTGGACATGGCTGTCGAGTGCGGCATCTGCAAGAAGATGGGCTCCTGGTTTGCCTATGGCGAGGACAAGCTCGGCAACGGTCGCGAGGCCGCCAAGGCGTTCCTGCGCGAACACCCCGATTGCGCTGACGAGATTGAGCATAAGGTCCGCCTTGCCTGCGGACTTGAGTTTGATGACGATGCTCCGTCCGAGGTCGAGCTGACCGATCAGCCTGCGCCTGAGGAGTTTGACGAGCTTTACGCCATCGATGGTTCCGCCATGCTCGATGATGACGACGAGTAGCGGTTACGCTCATGTCGTATACGGTGACCGAGGCCACGGTCGTCTTTCCCGATAAGAAGGCGGCCTCCTCGTTCTCGAGCGGGTATGCGTCCAAAAAGCCTTGCGCACATATCGATTGTGAGCTTGAGGGCGGTTTTGAGCGGTCCATTTGGATTCCCGTGCGGGTCGCGCGGCTGTATGTCAAAAACCGCCCCGATCTTCCCTGTGATTGGGACGACTTCCGTGAGGCGGTGCAGCTCATTGAGCGTAAATGTGCACTTACCATGGTGACCGAGATGTTATCGCGCCGCGACCATGCGACGGGTGAGGTCCGTGACAAGCTGGCTCGCTACGGCTTTCACCAGCCTGCGATCGATTTCGCCGTCGAGCGCGCCACCGAGTATCGCTTTTTAGACGAGAGCCGCTTTTGCTCGTACTTTATCGAGGAGCGCAAGCGGCGCGGTTGGGGACAGCGCAAAATCGAGACCGAGCTCAAGCGCCGTCATGTCGTGCTCGATGACATTCCCGGTTATCCCGAGGATTATTTTGCCGTCGAAGACGATTTGACGCGTGCGTCAGCCCTGCTCGCCAAGCGTCGTGTTCCAGAGACGCGCGGATTCGAAAAACTGGTTCGGTTTTTGATGGACAAGGGCTTCTCGTATCACATCGCCGCCGATGCCGTTAAGGCACGTCTCGATGCCGAACGCGAGGAATGTGCAGTTTAGGCGTATGCGCTTTGTTGCCCTGCCGTTCACCGCGTTTTAGCCGCCGTGCTGGGGCCATTTATTTGACAGTTGTTGTGGTTCAACGTACGATAAACACTGTCATTTGCTTTGTGATATGTGCTCATCTGTGATGAGTTTGTTTATATGTTTATCTGTATCCGACCCGCATAAGCTGCGCCCATATTACTCAAATGTCGCGAGCCGTTCGTAAGGACGGTTCGCTTTGTTGTGTAACGAATCCATAAAAAGGAGTGAGCATGCCTATCATCGCAGCGCTCGTTGGCATCGTTTTGGGTGCCATCGCCGCCATTGCCTACATGCGCACCGCCAAGCAGGGTAGTCTTCACGAGGCCGACGAAAAGATCCAGTCGGCACACGCACAGGCTGAGTCCCTGATCGGTGATGCTAAGCGTCAGGCCGAGACCCTCAAAAAAGAGGCTCTGCTCGAGGCTAAAGAGGAGATCATCAAGAACAAGCAGGCCGCCGAGGCCGAGGACAAGCAGCGTAAGAGCGAGATTCGTACGCTTGAGAACCGCGTGATGCAGCGCGAGGAGTCCCTTGATCGCCGAAACGACGCTCTCGACAAGCGTGAGCACCAGCTGTCCAGCCAGGCCGGTCAGGTCGAGAAGCGCTCCCGCGAGCTTGAGGAGCTCTGCACTAAGCAGACCTCCGAGCTCGAACGTATTGCCGACCTTACCCGCGAGGACGCCCACAAGGAGCTCCTCGATAAGGTTCGCGGCGAGGTCACCCACGAGGCCGCCACGATCATTCGCGAGTCCGAGCAGCAGGTTCGCGCCGAGTGCCACAAGACCGCCCAGGAGATTCTGTCCCTGGCGATTCAGCGCTGCGCTGCCGACCACACAGCCGAGGTCACCGTTACCTCCGTGCACATTCCCTCTGATGACCTCAAGGGCCGTATCATCGGTCGCGAGGGTCGCAACATCCGGACCTTCGAGCAGGTTTCCGGTGTCAACCTCGTGATCGACGATACGCCCGAGACCGTCGTTCTTTCGAGCTTCGACCCGGTCCGTCGTGAGACCGCTCGTGTTGCCCTCGAGAACCTCATCGCCGACGGCCGCATTCACCCCGCTCGCATCGAGGAGATGTATCACAAGGCTGCCGACCTGGTTCAGCAGCGCGTGCGCGAGGCTGGCGAGCAGGCTGCCTTCGATACCGGCATTCACGACCTGCATCCCGAGATCGTCAAGACCCTTGGTGCCCTGCGCTACCGTACTTCGTTTGGTCAGAACGTGCTTCAGCACTCCCTCGAAGTCTCTGACCTGTGCGGCGTGATGGCTTCCGAGCTTGGCCTGGACGTTGTGACCGCCAAGCGCGCCGGCCTGCTGCACGACCTTGGCAAGGCAATCGACCACGACGTCGAGGGCCCGCATGCCGTCATCGGCGCCGAGCTTGCCCGCCGTTATGGTGAGAAGCCCGTTATCGTCCACGCTATCGAGGCTCACCATGCCGATGTCGACCCCAACACGGTGCTCGATGTCCTGGTACAGGCCGCCGATGCCGTCTCCGCCTCTCGCCCCGGTGCCCGTCGCGAGTCTGCCGAGAACTACATCAAGCGTCTTGAGAAGCTCGAGGAGATTGCCAACTCCCATGAAGGCGTCGAGCGTACCTATGCCATGCAGGCTGGTCGCGAGGTCCACGTCATGGTTCAGCCGGACAAGATCTCCGATGCCCAGTCCACGGTCCTGGCTCACGATATCGCCCATCAGATCGAGGAAGAGATGGAGTATCCCGGTCAGGTGCGCGTCGTCGTGATTCGCGAGAGCCGCGCTGTCGATATCGCTAAATAACATGAGCGACGCGAACGAGCTCATCTCATTTATCGCGTCGATGTCGGGGGAGGGCAACCTTCGCGTCGAGGAGAACCTTGGCGAGGGGTATGTCCGCCTCCGCGTTTCGGAGGCCGAGCGGCGCCAGGCAAAACACGACATTCAGCATGTCGAGGATATCGTCATCGAAATGCTCCGTAATGCTCGCGATGCCGGCGCCGACAAGGTCTATCTCGCCACGACCAAGGAAGATGGCGTCCGCACGCTTGTCTTTCTGGATAACGGTTCGGGCGTTCCGCAGGATATGCAAGAGCGAATCTTCGATGCCCGCGTTACCTCCAAGCTCGAGAGCATGAAGATGGACCGTTGGGGCGTTCACGGTCGTGGCATGGCATTGTTTTCGATCAAGCAGAACACCGACGAGGCCCGTGTGGTCACGTCCGGCGTCGATCTTGGTTCAGCCTTTAAGGTGAGCGTTGCAGCCGACCGCCTCAGTGAGCGTGCCGATCAGTCCAGCTGGCCCCAGGCCGTCAAGGATGAGGACGGACGTTATGTCTGTGCTCGCGGCCCGCATAATATTATTCGCGCTGCCTGTGAGTTTGCGCTCGAGGAGCTGCGTGGTTGCGATGTCTATCTTGGTTCTCCGTCTGAGATTGCCGCGACCCTTTATGCTCAGGCGTCAAGTCGGCTCGATACGTCTCGTCTCCTGTTTATTGATGACGAGAGCGAGCTTCCGGTTGTCGATCGTTTAGGCCTTGCCTCTGATGCCGAGGACTTTATCCGTATCTGCTCGGGTTTGGGTCTTGGGATGTCCGAGCGCACGGCACATCGCATTTTGGCAGGGCAGATTAAGCCCGTTCGCGGTGTGACCGCGCGTCTGCTGCGCGAGCGTGATTCGTCCTCGCATGCGCCGGCTCCTGTCGATCTCGCGAAGGATCGTCGCGGGCTACGTATTGCCAAGGATGACATGGCACAGTTTTCGCGTGCTGTGGAGCGGGACTTCAATGACCTTGCCGCCAGGTACTATCTCAACCTTTGCGGCGACCCAAAGATTCGTGTTTCGCGTGATCGAATCACTGTGACCTTCGATCTTGCCAAAGAGGAATAGTGCCTTTACCGAGTCCTCTCGGTACGATACAGTTATTGCAGTTAAAACGTACTTTTAAACGCAGGAGTTTCTTCATGGATTGCCTGAAGGTATCAAGCAAATCATCGCCCGCGTCCGTTGCCGGCGCCATCGCCGGCATGGTCAAGGATGGTGTACCCGTCAACATCCAGTGTGTCGGCGCCGGTGCTGTCAACCAGGCCATTAAGGCCGTTGCCATCGCGCGCGGTTTTTTGATCCCAACCGGTTTTGATATTTCCTGCGCGCCCGTGTTCTCCGACATTCTCATTAACGGGGAGTCGCGCACGGCCATCCGCCTTTCTATCTACGTTCACCAGATCAATCGAGCTGCTATGGATAACGTCGTCATGGATGATGTTAAGCCTGTGGCATAGCTTCTGCTAGCCTCGTTTCGCTCCCCAACGTTAGGACTTATGCACATGGATCAGCGTTCCGTACGCGATATTCTTGCCGGTAAAACCTACTTTATCCGCACCTTTGGCTGCCAGATGAATCAGCACGACTCTGAGCGCGTGAGCGGTCTGCTCGATTCGTATGGTTGCCTCATGGCGCTCGATCTTGAGCATGCCGATATCGTTGTCTTCATGACATGCTGCGTGCGCGAGGCCGCCGATACTCGCCTGTACGGTCAGTGCAATTCCTGCAAAAGCCTGCCGCCTTCGCCTTCGGGCAAGCGTGTGGTTGCCGTGGGCGGCTGCATCGCGCAGCGTGATGGCGAGGGACTGCTCACCAACGTCGATAACGTCAATGTCATCTTTGGCACGCATTCTATCGCACATGTGGCCGAGCTCATTGCCGAGGCGTTCCTTGACGGCAAGCGTCATATCCGCACCAATGAGCATGAGGATACGGATGCCATGAGCATGCCGTGGCATCGAGAGACCCAGTATCACGCTTGGGTGCCCATCATGACGGGCTGCAATAATTTCTGCACCTATTGCATCGTGCCGTACGTGCGCGGTCGCGAAAAGAGCCGCCCCTTCGAGGAGATTGTCGACGAGGTGACCGCTTTGGTGCGCCAGGGCGTGCGTGAGATTACGCTGCTGGGCCAAAACGTTAACTCATATGGTCGCGATCTGTTTGGCAAGCCGCGTTTTGCCGATCTGCTGCGTGCCGTGGGCGATACGGGTGTGGAGCGCATCTTCTTTACGTCTTCGCATCCCAAGGACCTGTTGCCCGAGACCATCGACGCCATGGCCGAGACGCCTGCCGTTATGCCGCAGCTGCACTTGGCCGTCCAGTCAGGTTCGACGCGGATCCTCAAAGAGATGAATCGCCGTTATACACGTGAGGACTATTTGGGCCTGGTCGATCGCATTCGCAACCGTATGCCCGATATCGCGCTCTCGACCGACATTATCGTTGGCTTCCCAGGCGAGACTGAAGAAGACTTTGAGCAGACGCTCTCGCTTGCCGAGACGGTCCGCTATGCCCAGGCCTATACCTTCATCTACTCCAAGCGCGCTGGTACCCCGGCCGCCGAGATTGATGATCCCACACCGCACGAGGTCATCCTTGAGCGCTTTAACCGTCTGGTCAAGGTTATCGAGACTACGGCACACGAGTACAACCAGGGTGAGCTCCATACCGTGGTGCCGGCGCTCATTGAGGGTACGAGTAAAAAGAACGATGCGGTGCTGCTGGGCAAGAGCCCCAAGAATCAGACCGTTCATGCGCCCATTCCCGAGGGATATAGCATCGACCAGCTTGTCGGTAAGATCGTTGATGTTGATGTCGACGTTGCTAAGACGTGGTATTTGTCAGGCTCCGTTGTGGGTGAGCCGCGCTAATGATTTCTCCCGGGGCAGGTCTTTCCGCCGTTGCGATCGTCGGTCCGACGGCGGTTGGTAAAAGTGACGTCGCTGACCGTTTGGCCGCTCGCCTTTCGTCTGAAGTGCTGTCGTGCGATGCGATGCAAATCTATCGCGGTATGGATATCGGCACCGCAAAGATGACGCCCGATGAGTGTACGGCGCCTCTGCGTCTCGTTGACATCGTAGAGCCGGGCGTCGCGTACTCTGCGGCGCTTTACCAGGCAGACGCTCGCGCGCATGTTGAGCGCCTGCTCGGGTCTGGACGTCTTCCGGTGTTTTGCGGGGGTACGGGCCTGTATCTCAAGGCCGCCCTCGATGAGATGGATTTTCCCTCGGGAGAACTTGAGGACGATCGCCGTGCGGGTTATCAGGAACTTGCCGAGCGCATTGGTGAGGAAGCGCTGCATAAGCTGCTTGCCGAGCGCGATCCTGAGTCTGCCGCGGTCATTCATCCTCATAATGTGCGCCGCGTGATTCGTGCGCTCGAAATGCATGATGACGGCGTTTCCTACGCACAGCAAAAGTCACAGTTTAGTGTTCCATGTGAGCATTATCATGCCTTGTGGTTTGGCTTGACACGCAATCGTGAGCTGCTTTACGAGCGCATTAACCTGCGCGTTGACCTCATGTTTGAGCAGGGTCTTGTTGATGAGGTCCGTGGCCTTATGGACCAGGGGCTTGAAGATGCGCTCACTTCGATGCAGGCGATTGGCTACAAAGAAATCATTGATGCTTTTAACGGTGTGATGACTATGGATGAGGCTCGTGAACTCATTAAGATGCGTTCGCGTCGCTATGCCAAGCGTCAGCTTTCGTGGTTTAAGCGCGACGATCGTATTGTGTGGTTCGATATGGACGAATATACGGTCGATGAGGTCGTTGAGGATATCTTGCATCGCATCGAGGCTGCCTGATGGCCCGGTTTCCCCTCGTTCCCACAGCACCCGAGCCTGAGCGTGCCATTCTTGTCGGCGTCGAGTGGCGCGACAATGCGTGGCCGCTCGATCGCTCGCTCGATGAGCTTGAGCGCCTGGCGCACACGGCTGGCGCCCGGTGTGTTGCTCGTTTGTCGCAGCGACTGGTTAAACCCTATCCTAAATCGTTTATCGGTTCCGGCAAGGTTGAAGAGCTGTGCGGCTTAGTGCATCGCATGGATGCCGATGTCGTTATTTTTGACGACGATCTGACGCCTTCACAGCAGTCCTATCTGGAGAAGGCCGTGGGCGAACCGGTTAAGATCATCGATCGCACGGCGCTCATTCTTGATATTTTCGGCCTGCATGCCCAGACGCGCGAGGGTCGTCTACAGGTGCAGCTGGCGCAGCTTCAATATCTGTTGCCTCGTCTGCGTGGCATGTGGAGCCATCTTGCCAAGGAGCAGACGCGCGGCGGCATCGGTTCGCGCTTTGGCCAGGGTGAAAGCCAGCTCGAGGTTGACCGTCGCTTGATTCGCAATAAGATTGCCGCGCTTCGTCGTGAGCTCAAGCAGGTTGAACAGCATCGCGATGTCCAGTCCAAGAGCCGCATTGAGTCACCGGCGTTTCGCGTCGCGTTAGCCGGTTATACCAATGCCGGTAAATCGACGTTGCTCAATCGCCTGACCGGCTCTACGGTACTTTCGCAGGACAAGCTGTTTGCTACGCTCGACCCGACGACGCGTTCGTATCGCCTGCCCGGCGGTCGCGGCATGACGATTACTGATACCGTCGGCTTTATTCAAAAGCTGCCGCATGGTCTGGTCGATGCCTTTAAATCGACGCTGTCCGAGGTGTTGGGTGCCGATCTAATTCTCAAAGTCGTAGATGCGTCTGACGAGGACTATGAGCGGCAGCTTGAGGCTGTCGACCGCGTTCTTGATGAGATCGGCGCTGGAGAGCGTTTAACGCTGACCGTATTCAATAAAATCGATCTTCTCGATAGCGTTGATCGTCTGAGCTTCCGTCGTCGCTATCCCGAGGCCGTGCTGTTCTCGGCCCAGACGGGCGAGGGACTCGACGATTTCGTCGACCGTATTGCTCGTGAGGCGGCTGCTACCGATGTGTTGCTCTCTGCTGATATCCCGTATCGCGAGGGCGCCCTCATCACGCTGGTGCATGAGCAGGGAACCCTTTTGCACGAGGAATATCTTGAGGACGGCGTTCGTATTGTGGCGAAGCTGCCGGCCCGTATCGCGCCGCGGCTCAAGCGTTATCGCACCGAGTAGACGAGCTCCAAAAAGCCCAGAATAATGGGTTGATGCAGCAGATAAAAGGGGAGTGCATGACGTCCAAGGCTGGCGAGCGACGGCAGGGGGTTGGCGTAGGCCCAGCTTAGGGCGGTCTTATCGATTCCCTGCGCTATATGTGCGGCGAAGTATCCTGCAAGATACATAAAGATAAACGGGATGATGGGGTAGTAATCACCTGAAACAAACCCAAGGCTCGGAAATCCCAGCCACGCCAGGTAGGGGACAGGGTAGATCGTTTTGGGGATACTCCAGGTGAGGGCGAACAACACAAGGCATAGCGACATGCCCCATCTCGCCGATATCTTCTTAAGGACGGGATCGGTCAACGCCACGATGCCGGTACATGCGGCCATGCAGTAGATGATGCCAAAATTAACCGAATCGTCGACTGAGACAAGTGTTGTTGCCAGCCAGACGACGAGTGCTGCTAAGGCGTATTTGGCGGCACGTTTGATATTGTTGCGCGAAAGGGTGCACATCCAACCCGCGATAAACAAAAATACCCAGCTGATGCTGGCGCGCCAGATGTCTTGAAAGAC
>JAXKHW010000285.1:0-2829 GCA_036549635.1 Collinsella sp.
ATGGCTCGGGCGTCGTTGATGTTGATGGCTCGGGTCGCAAAGCCGGCGTCGAAGGCCTGGCGTGCCAGGGCCTCGTTGCAGGCAAGGGCCAGCGTGTGGCCATCGACCAGGTCGAGCGAGCTCTTGCCGCGCAGACGGTCGACACCCGAGCGCGCGACCACGATGTTGTCGAAGCCCTCGGTCTTGTAGCCCTCGATGATCACCACGTCGACATCGTTGTAGCGCGACAGCAGCTCGCGCGCGGGCATCTCGTCCTCCTCGCGTGTGTCGGCGTACTCCGCCCAGCGCGTGGCGCAGATAAGGCCCACGTGCTTGGATCCGGCCTGGTGATGGCGCCAGGTGTCCTTAGCGGGCACGTCGATATCAAAGCCGTGGTGCCCGTGATGCTTGAGCGAACCCACGCGCAGGCCGCGGCGGGTGAGCTCGGCAATAACCTTCTCGACGAGCGTGGTCTTGCCCGAGTTTTGGTAGCCGATAAACGCGATCGCAGGGACGACCGGTGCCGGAGCTGCGGGCGCGACGGCGACGGGTGCGCTCGCGGGCGCGGCACCGTCAGCGGCCACGGCCTCAACAACAGCGGCCTGACGCTCTGCACGATTCCACACGCCCGAGCGGCCGCCCTCCTTGTGCAGCAGGCGCACGTCGACGATCTCCATACCACGATCGACCGCCTTGCACATGTCGTAGATGGTCAGACACGCGGCACTCGCGCCGGTCAGGGCCTCCATCTCAATACCCGTCTTGCCCGTCACGCCCGCCGTAACCAGCACGTGAAAGCCAACCTGCCCGTCCGCGCGCGCCGGCGCCCAGCCCTCGGGCACGTCCTCGGCCGGCGTCCCCGCCGCAGCGATGGGCGCAATGTCGCACTTGCTCTTGGTAATGAGCAACGGATGGCACATGGGAATGATGTCGCTCGTGCGCTTGATGGCCATAATGCCCGCCACGCGCGCGCAGGCAAGCACGTCGCCCTTCTTGGCGCGGTCCTGCAGCACCATGGCCTGCGTCTCGGGATGCATGAGGATGGTGCTCTCGGCGATAGCGATGCGATGGGTCTCGGCCTTGTCGGACACATCGACCATGCGCACCTCGCCCTTGGCGTCCACGTGCGTCAGCTCGTCGCGACGGGCGTCGCGGGCGGGCTCGGCGACAGCGCTGGCAGTCGGCTGCGCGGACGCGTCGGCGTTGCCAGCATTCGCCGCAGCCGTGACTTTGTGGGCAGACATCGCGGCCCTGCGAGCGGCCTTGGTGGCATCGGCGTACCTGCTCTTGGCCATATGATCATCCTCCGATTTGGGACATAAATCGTTGCGTGCCCTCAATTATCGCGTGTTCCTGCGGTTTGTGGGCCACGGCATCGCGCCAAATCGAAAGCACCTGCATATCATCACCACGGCGCAGCGCCTCACGTACCGAATACTCGGCATCGCTGAACAGGCACGGACGCACGTTGCCATCGGCCGTCAGGCGCAGACGGTTGCAATTCGCACAAAAATGGTTGGACATGGCGCTGATGAAGCCAACCGTTCCCGCCGCACCCGGAAAGTGCCAATAGCGCGCAGGGCCCGCACCAGCAGGAGCGTCGTTGATGTCGAGCGGCTCGAGCTCGCCCAGTCCCGCCGCGGTGGCCCCGGCATTGATGCGCGCCCGCAGCTCGTCGCTCGGCACGGTATCGCTCGCGTCCCACAGCTCGGGATTGAGCGCGGGCGCATGCGGGTCCACAGCGCAATGCGAGCTGGTGCGCTCGTCGCCGATGGGCATGTATTCGATAAAGCGCAGGTGGATGGGGCGGTCGACGGTCAAGCGCGCGAGGGCTGCTACATCCTGGTTGAGCCGGCGCACCACAACGCAGTTGACCTTAACTGGCTCAAAGCCCCAAGCCAGCGCCGCGTCGATACCAGCCATGGTCTGCTCGAGTCGACCCAGGCGCGTGATCTTTCCAAAGAGCGTAGGGTCGAGCGTGTCGAGCGAGATGTTAACGCGGTTAAGTCCCGCATCTTTGAGCTGCGGCGCCAGCTTGGGCAGCAGAGCGCCGTTGGTGGTGAGCGAGATGTCCTCGATCTGCGGAATCGCGCGGATGTCGCGAATAAGCGGAATGATACGGCGGCTGACCAGCGGCTCGCCGCCCGTCAGGCGCACGCGGCGAATGCCCTCTCCCGCCACCAGGCGCACAAAGCGGGCGATTTCCTCGGCACTGAGTAGCTCGTCGTGTACACGGGGCGCCACGCCATCGGCCGGCATACAATAGATGCAGCGGAAATTGCACTTGTCGGTAACGGCAATGCGCAGGTAGTTGATATCGCGGCCAAAACCGTCATGTTGCACGTACCCGTCCACGCAGCCCTCCCCTCACGCGGCGTTTTATTCTTCGGAAAACATAATACCCCACGAGAGAATCATGCCGACACCCGTACGACAGGACAGGTCGCTTCGAGCAAAACGGACTTTCCAAGCCCATCCTCAACACAGACCATCACAACATTCGATGCTTTTTCCGTTTTTGGCAAAAAACGTCGAATGTTGTGATGGTTTGCCTGCCCACAGCACCCCGCAGAAGGACCAAAACGCCCCTAAAGGCCGCCGTCCCAGTGCCGAATCACGAATTCTCGTAGGTCGTTCTGACGTTTCTGGAACGCTTCGCTTCGGTCGCACTTAAGGCCCATAGCGAGTGCGATGGCATTCATCGCCCGGTGCAATTGCAGCTGATGGGCAAATTGAGTCCCGGTGAGGACAATCATCCTAAAGCCCAGCGCGCTCAGCACGGTCATACGCTCCGCATCCGACGCGCTGCGCTGTTTATCAAGATGGTCCGAGCCGTTGTATTCAATCCCC
>JAXKHW010000286.1:0-1754 GCA_036549635.1 Collinsella sp.
GGTCGCTGCCGCGGGTCGCTCGGTGGCCGATGCCCTGACCGCGCGAGTGAAGGGCGCGGTTGGAGCGGGCGGCCCGGCGCGAGTTTCGCTCGGCGAAGTGTCCGAGATGATCGATGTTGTGCGCTTGGGTCTTTCGGCCGGTCTTTCGTTTGATGCGGCGCTTGAGATTTTCTGCGCCAACCGTCGGTCAGTGCTGGCTCTTCGCCTTGAGCGGGCCTGCATGGCGTGGCAAGTGGGCGTGGGTACGCGTGAGGACGAGTTGTTGGCCGCCGCGCGCGACCTGGACGTGCGAGCGCTCGAGACCTTTGCCATCACGGTGGGGCAGGCGCTCGCCCTGGGTGCCCCACTTGCCGAGACACTGGCCGCTCAAAGTCGCGAGATCCGTGCGGCTCATCGCGCCGCGGTCGAGCGCGAGATTGAGCGTGCGCCCGTCAAGCTGCTGATTCCCACCGGCACGCTCATCTTGCCGGCGTTGCTTCTGTCCATATTGGGCCCGCTGTTGGGAGCAGGCGGGATGATGTAGGGAGGAATACATGAACACGATGACTGACGTTGCTGGCAAGATCTGGAGCTGGGCTGTTTGCCAGTCAATTCGCGCTCGCCAGCATGCCGGGGAGCTACTGCAGGAGGAGAGTGCGCAGGGCACCACCGAATACGCCATCTTGGTCGGCGTGCTCGTGGTGATCGCCATCATTGCCATTGTCGCATTTAAGGGCAAGGTCCAAGATCTATGGAACGCTATCAGCGAGGGCATCAACAGCCTGTAGAGGGTAGGCGGCCTGCCGGCGCACTGCTGGTGTTTGCCTGTGTGGTTGTGGCGGTGGCAGTGGCGGTTTGGGGGCTAAACGCCGCGCGGCAGCAGCGTCCTGGGGCCGCCTTCGATTCGGGCTCAGATTCGGCGGTGGCGTCTCAAAAAGATGAGATGCGAGATGCGGACGATTCGGATGTCGCTGTCACGGCGCAAACCTTTCTGCGGATGCTCGACAAGCGGTCTGGCACTGCGACGGATTCGCCTGAGGACAACGCGATTGCGGTCCGGCTTGCATGGTCCGAGGACCGACCGATGACCGAGGCAGCGGCGGATATGTTACGCGCCTACCGCGAGGTGCCAACGGCCCAGCTCGCCCTGAGCGGCTATCTCGATATTAAGGGTAACGTATGGGGCGCCATTGTGCGCGATGGGCGCGGCTGGGTCGATATGGTGACGGTTGCCGCGGATACTGGCGATGCTTCGTGTCGTCTGCGCGCGGTGCGCCTGGCCCCGCAAACAATAAGCTCAAAGGAGGGGTCGTGAAATGCATGACGTCCTGCGCGAGGAATCTGCCCAGGCGACGGTCGAATACGCCATCGTCACGGTGGCGCTGTTATCGATCGTGCTGGCGATTGCGGGGCTTTGGCGTGCTGGCACCGATGGGCACTTGGCGGCGCTGGTTGAGCGGGCGGCATCCCATGGCGTTGCCTCGACGTCGGTTATCGACGCCGCTGCGGGCGCTAAGGACATCGCGTTGTATTGATATCGCGCGCGAGGACCGGGCGCAGTCTACGGTCGAGGCTGCTTTTTTGCTGCCGACGTTTCTGATGCTCATTCTTCTCGCACTGCAACCGGTGTGTTTGCTCTATACGCGCGCGGTCATGGAGTCTGCCGCCGCCGAGACCGCGCGGCTCATGACCACGACGACGGCGGAGGACGACGATCTTAAGGAGTTCGCCCGCCGCCGGCTTGCCGCAGTGCCCAACGTTTCGATCTTTCATAC
>JAXKHW010000287.1:0-2425 GCA_036549635.1 Collinsella sp.
GATCAACGACTATCTGGCCACGTTCTTTGACGGACAGGCGACCTCTGCCGATATCGAGCGCTACCTGTATACCCCGCTCTCGACATTTACGGCCAATGCCGGCAAGCGCCACCGCCCGCTCATCTGCATGCTCGCCGCCACCGCGGTAGGTGGCAGCTTTGAGAGCGCCCGCAGCGCGGCGGCAGCTATCGAGCACTTTCAGTCGGGAGCGCTTATCCATGACGACATAGCCGACAACGGCCAGCTGCGTCGCGGCAAGCCTTGCATGCACCTTACCGAGGGCACGGGCCTTGCCATCAACTGCGGCGATCTGGCGCTCACCATGGTCACCAAGACGGTTCTCGACGACCCCACACTCGAGGCAGACGTGAAACTCCGTGTACTCCACGAGCTCACCGAGATGATCGTTCGCACCATCGAGGGCCAGGCGCTCGACTTGGGCTGGGTCCGCGATGGACGCTTTGACATCTCGGTCGACGATTATCTGGACATGGCAACACACAAGACGGCGTACTACAGCGGAGCCACGCCACTTGCCGCCGGAGCCATTATCGGCGGCGGCAGTGATGGGCAAATCGAAGCGCTGCGCGCCTTTGGTCTACACACGGGCCTTGCCTTTCAGATTCAGGACGATCTGCTCAACTTGATCGGCACCAAAGAGGCCGCCAACAAGGACTTCCGCACCGATATCACCGAGGGCAAGCGCACCCTCGTCGCCGTGCACGCCCTGTCAGACGAGCGTTATCACGACGAGGTCGAGGCAATCCTTTCCTCGGGCACCGAGGACCCCGCGCAACTTGCACGCGCCGTGGAGATCTTCCAGGAGACCGGCTCCATCGATTACGCCCACGCCTACGCGCTGGACCTAACCGCCAAAGCCAAGGCCGCCATCGAGGACGTTGAGCTTGATTCGCACGCACGCGAACTGTTCCTCTCCATGGCAGATTTCTTTGTGGAGCGACTCAACTAGCGGGGGTTGCAAAACCTGTCGGCAGCGCATTTGGGTACAAGTTGCTACACTGTTGAATGTATGTTTATGCATCCCTTTGCGTCGTCTATCCGACAGGCGCTCAAATAGTACGAATGATACGCCGAAAGGGGTTCGTTCATGGAACCTATTACAACGGGCATGCAGGGAGCAGCCGTCGAGGACGTGCAGTCTCGTCTCCTGAAGCTCGGCTACACGATTGATGCCACCGAGGTCGCCGACAAGCACTTTGGTGCCACCACCGAGCAGGCCGTTAGCACCTTTAGGCTCGACAGCGGTCTTGCCGCCGGCCACGCCGTTGACATCCCCTGCTGGAGTGCCCTGGTCGACGCCTCGTATAAGCTGGGCGACCGCACCCTCTACCTGCGTATGCCCAATTTCCATGGCGCCGACGTGCAGGCCCTGCAGAAGGCGCTCAACGTTTTGGGCTTTGCCTGCGGCGAGGACGATGGCTACTTTGGCCCTCACACCGAAGCGGCCCTTCAGCAGTTCCAGGAAAACGTCGGTCTGTTTGCCGACGGTATGGCTTTCCAGGATACCTACGCCTATATCAACCGCCTGCACCACGTGTGGGAGGGTAAACCTTCGGTGACCGAGGCCGAATCGCGCATCGGCTTTGCCCGCGCGGCCAACGTACTCGAGCGTTTCCAGATTGCCGTCATTGGCGAGGACCCTATCGCGCGCAGCGTAGCATCGCGCATGTGGAACATCGCCACGGCGACGACCGACAACAGCGGCATGATGCTTTGCGACTCCGAGGTCCCGACCGACGTTGACCTGGTGCTCGAGATCGCAAGCGACGAGCTACCCGCCGACGCCGCTCCGCGCGCCACGATTGCCCTCGCCGAGTGCCACAACCTGGCCCAGCGCATCCGCACTGCCAATGTCGCCGCGCAGCAGAAGCCGGCTCGCATTCGCATTGAGCTCACGGGCATGACGCGCTACAACGGCACCTTCACGGCCAGCGACGCACAGACACTCGCCGTACGCCTGCTCGATGGCGTTTGCGATGCCCTCGCAGATTAGGTAAACTAAACGAGTTGCTTTTGGGCAACACCACACATTGGGACGTAGTTCAACGGTAGAACTCCGGTTTTTGGTGCCGGCTGTTGGGGGTTCGAATCCCTCCGTCCCAGCCATTAAAATTGAGCGCCCTGAGTCCATAACGGCCCAGGGCGCTTTCTTGTAGGCAAGCGGAGGGATTCGAACCCGCAAGGGTGCGAAGCCGAGGAAACGCGAAGGCGCCCCAAGCCCGTTAGGACCAAGAGCGCCTTTCATCTAGAAAATATCAGCCCAGTTCCGAAAAGCGAGCCGCTTGCGACAACCAAGTAGCCACAGGCCCCGGGAGAGCGGGGACACCGGCTTAGGTTTATCGCGAGTTCCGCACGAACAGGAGGCCACTTAATGTGGCCTCCGTCGTGAGCAGGACTGTAGAGC
>JAXKHW010000288.1:0-11781 GCA_036549635.1 Collinsella sp.
GCCATACTAAAGCCTCCTAATAACACAAGTATCGCGGCGACGCCGCAGCAGTCCGTGCCACACGGCTGCCATACTTCATCAAAAGGATACCCGCAGCGGTAGGGGCTAAACGTAAGGGGAACGTAAGGAGATTGGAGGCTTTCGTTTACAAAGGCAAAACACAACAAAAAGGGTGCGCCCAATCGGACGCACCCCATACAGGTCGCTGAGAAAAACGAACTAGAAGCTGCCGCGCTTGAGGAAGTCAGGAAGCTCAAACTGGTCGTTGCCAAAGTTGGGGAGCTCGGTACCACCGACGTTGCGAGTCGGGGCAGCCTGAGCCGGGCTCGTGGCAGGAGCGGTGCGCTGCGGCTCGGTAGAAGCAGCGGCCTTGCTCTGGGACTGCTGTGCAGCGAAGAGCTCGTCCTGACGGTTGACGTTGGAGTCGGAGAAGCCCGTAGCGATGACGGTAATACGCACCTGATCGCCCAGGGACTCGTCGACAACGGTACCGAAGATGATGTTGGCCTCGGGGTCGACGGCATTGGCGACAACGTCGGCGGCGTCGCTGATCTCCTGGATGCCCAGGTCCTTGGAACCGGCAATGGAAAGCAGGACGCGCGTAGCGCCATCGATGGAGCTCTCGAGCAGCGGGCTGGAAATAGCCTGCTGGGCAGCGTCGACGGCACGGGTGTCCCCAGAAGCGGTACCGATACCCATCATGGCGGTACCGGCCTGCTTCATGATGGTCTTAACATCAGCGAAGTCCAGGTTGATGATACCGGGGACGGTGATGAGGTCGGTGATGCCCTGGGTGCCCTGGGAAAGGACGCCATCGGCGATTGCGAAGGCCTCAAGCATGGTGGTCTTCTTCTCGGCGATGTCGAGCAGCTTGTCGTTAGGGATAACGATCATGGTGTCGACGCAATCGGAGAGGGTCTTGATGCCCTCCTCGGCGCTCTTCTTGCGCTTGCGACCCTCGAAGGTGAAGGGCTTGGTCACGACGGCGACGGTCAGCGCGCCGACCTCGTTCATTGCGATATCGGCAACGATGGGAGCGGCGCCGGTACCGGTACCACCGCCCTCGCCGCAGGTGATGAACACCATATCGGCGCCAGCGAGCGCCTCGGCGATATCGTCGCGGGACTCATCGGCAGCCTTGCGACCAACCTCGGGGTTGGCGCCGGCGCCCAGGCCGCGGGTAAGGTCGGTGCCGATGTGCACCTTGATATCGGCATCAGAGATCGCGAGTGCCTGAGCATCGGTGTTGATGGCAACAAACTCGACGCCGCGGATGCCCTCTTCGATCATTCGATTGACCGCGTTGGTACCGCCGCCGCCGACGCCGACCACCTTAATGACGGCAAGGTAGTTGTTGATCTCTGTCTCGTGCATGTCGGTCCTCCGAACAAAGGTTATAGCCATAGCATGGGTTGACCCCTGCGCACATTAACCTTCAGGTTGAAAGTAAATGCAAAGGTAAACCGTATTATGTTTGCACATTATGAACGTATCAGTCAAATAATTGACCGTGAAAACCAAACAAACCAGATAAACGGCGTGGTATGGCCCCTCAACAAAGCCGTTTAGGATGCTAGGCGGTCGGTGCGTTCCTAAACGTGTAGTTGCCTGGAGAGCGCACATTGATATAGGTTACGCCCTCTACCTGCGAAAGCAGCTTGGTCACGATGCGTTCTTTCTTGGCGATATCATCCGAATCGCCCAGCGACACCTCGACGCCGTTGTCGAGATTTGCCGAGATAGCCTCAACGGAAGGCGTGGAAATATCCTTCACCTGGCCCAAGAACTCGCTCGAAAAACCGCGTGCGTAATCCAGACCGGCCTTGACGGCCTTGGAGCTCACCGCCCGACCCGAAACCGGTGCGACATCGGCCGAGACGTCAGTCAACAGCACGGCGCCGTACTGCTTGGCAAGCGCCAGGGCCGCATCGATGCCGGTCAGGGTGTTGGCACCCTCCCCCGATGTAATGACGTTCCCCTGGTCATCCACCTCGACAGACGTCGACAGCGGAGCGATCCAGGTGTCATCGTCTCCGATAGCCCAGGCAAGGTCGTCGGAGCTGATATACGCAATGGCGGTAACTTTACGCTCCGTCGGCGTGATGATAAGCGTATGGGGAAACTGACGCTGGACATCCACGCCCGAGACCCACGGGTTTTGCTTGAGGCCCTCGGTAATCTGATCGGGATCCACGTTAAAGAGCGACGTGTTCTCGGGAAGACTGATGAGCTGCATGGCGTCGTGCTTGGTCACATGCTCGCTGCCATGAATCTGAATATCGGTGGCGGCGAACAGGCCGGAGTTGATGACGACGATGGCAACAATGGCAAGTACGGCCACGGCTGCCAGGATGCCGCCCGCGATCTTGCCTTTACCCTTCATGGCGGAAGCAGCGTCGGTCGTCTTGCTTGCCATGGCACCCAGCGATGACAGAGGATTGATGCCCCTTTTTGCCGAAGACGCCTTGGCGGCGGGTACCGATGTCAGTGAACGCGGCTTAGCGCCAGCCAACGTACGGCCGGCATGCGGCGCACGAGCTCCCAGCGAAGGCTTGGGCGTCGCCATGGGTCGGGAGGTCTTGGTGCCCATCGCCGGCTTGGGCGTCACCGAAGGACGCGGAGCCGGACGACTCGTCTTTTTAGAAGCGGGGCGTCCCCCCAGCTGCGAGCCGACGACCGGGCGCTTGGCAGGACGAACGGGCCCAACAGACTTGGAGGGCATGGCGGGCTTATGTTGAGGCTGGGCAGGCGCGCCGGAACGCCCTCCGGCGCGGCGGAAGGTGGGTTTCGATGCTCTAGAAGCCGAGGAATTTAACTTCCGGTCTGAGCTCGATGCCATACGCCTCCCTCACCTTTCCGTGCACATGTCTGATAACCGCGGCAACGTCATCGGCCGAGGCAGTTCCGTTATTAACGATAAAATTAGCGTGAACGGGCGAAACTTCCGCGCCGCCAATCGAAAAACCCTTTAATCCACAATCCTCGATAAGCTTGCCCACGCTCGCATCGGGCGGATTGCGAAAGACCGACCCGCAGGATGCGCGACCCATGGGCTGTGTACGCTTGCGCCTCGTAAGGTACCGCTCCATGCGCTCGCGAATGTCGGCCTTGGGCGCCGGTTTAAGCTTGAGCACGCACTCGAGGATGATCTCATTGCGGGGAAGGCTACATTCGCGGTAGCCCCAAGTGATCTCGGACCCCGCATAATGCTTGATACCGGATGCCGGGTCAAACGTTACGACATCCTCAACCAGCGAGCCAATCCACTCGGTCCGTGTGCCGGCATTCATAGATATCGCACCGCCGACCGAACCAGGGATGCCAACGGCAAACTCAAGGCCCGAGAGGCTACGCGACAGGGCATCGTTGACCAAGCGCGCAAACATCACGCCCGCACCGACCGTCAGCGTACAACCGTCATCGGCAACAACCGTGCGCTGAAACTCACGTCCGAGCGAAATGACGGCACCGCGATAACCGCCATCGGCAACCAGCAGATTGGAGCCCTTGCCGATGATGACCCACGGCACCTGCTCGCGATCGAGCACCGCCACGGCACGGCGGAGGGCATGATAGCTATGGCACGTCACAAAGAGGTCGGCCTTGCCGCCGATACGATAGCTCGTATGACGCGCAAGGCGCTCGTCCTCGATCACATCCGTGTCGATCATGCCCGAGAGCGCCATGACGGCGTTAAACAGACCCATTAGACTTAAGCGTCTTTCTTGGCAGTCAGATACTCAATGAACTCGGGACCGACGGTCGTAACGTCACCAGCACCCATAGTGAGCAGCAGGTCGCCCTCGCCCACCATCTGCTCGAGCTCCTGATTAAGCTCAAGACGGCTGGAGCAGTACACGACCTCCTTGCCAGGATGCTTGGCGCGCACGGTATCGGCGAGCATCTTAGAGGTGACACCCGGAATGGGCATCTCGCCAGCCGAGAACACATCAATCAACAGCAGTTTATCGGCATTGGCAAATGCATCGGCAAAGTCGTCGCACAGGGCCTGCAGGCGCGAATAGCGGTGCGGCTGGAACACGACGTCGACATGCTTGTAGCCCAGCGACGAAGCGGCAGCAAGCGTCGCCTTGATCTCGGTGGGGTGATGGCCGTAATCATCGACCACGGTGATGCCATCGATATCGCCCACGTGGGTAAAGCGACGGCGGACGCCCTCAAAGCTCGAGAGCGCCTTGGCGGCGGAGTCGATGTCAAGGCCCAGGACATGGGCGACGGTGAGCACCGCCGTGGCGTTGAGCATGTTGTGGCGACCGGGATTGCTCTTGATCTCCACAGCATGCTCAGTGCCGTCCTCAAAGCGAACGATAAAGTCACTCTGGATGCCCTTGACATCCGGGTGCATGCAGACGATGTCGTTGCTCTCGGCAAAGCCGTAGGAAAGCACGTGACGGCCCGTCGACTTGGCGAGCTCGACCAGATGCGGGTCCTCACCGCAGACGATGACGGTGCCGTCCTCGCCCACCAGGCTCATGAATTTGGCGAAAGTTGCCTCGATCTCCTCGATACCCGAGTAGTGATCGAGGTGGTCGGCCTCGACGTTGGTCACAATGACCACGTTGGGGTTCAGGAACAGGAAGGAGCTGTCGGACTCGTCGGCCTCGGCGACAAAGTAGTCGCCCGAGCCGTTCTTGCCGTTCGTGTCATAGCCCTCGACAATGCCGCCGATCAAGAAGCTCGGATCCAGGCCCATGCGGTCGAGCATGGTGGCGCACATCGAAGACGTGGTGGTCTTGCCATGCGTGCCGGCAACAGCGACGGTGGTGTAGCCGTGGCCCAAAGCAGAGAGCATCTTGGCACGGGGCCACACGGGAATACCAAGCTCGCGAGCGCGCACGAGTTCAGGGTTGGACTCCGGAATAGCGGTAGAGACAACAACCACGTCGGGCTTGACCTCGTCGATCGTGGCGGCCTCATGGCCCACATGCACCTTCACACCAGCGCGGGTAAGCTGGCGGATATAACGTGACGTCTTAAGGTCGGAGCCGGTAACGGCATAACCGCGCTCGTGCAGAACGAGGGCGATGCCGCTCATGCCGGCGCCGCCGATACCGATAAAGTGGGCGCTCTTAAACTCGGGCGCGGAGGTTGCAGTCTGGGAATCAGCCATGTGCTCGTGTACTCCTTGCGTAAACACTGCCTGTAACCCGTTAACTGTACCGCACCAACCGCATCAGCGCGAGGGCGACCGACGATATCCCGTCTAACTAACGCAAACCCTCTACCGCATCCGCCAGAAGAGCGGCGGCCCTATCCTGAGCCAGACCACGCGCCGCCTGACGCATGGCGTCGCGCGCCGCCGCGTCATCGACCAGGTGCAGCAGCTCATCGGCAAAGGCAGAACCGTCGATATCGGCATCGGCGCAGAGCACGCCGGCCCCGGCGTCGACCAGATAACGGGCATTGGTGGTTTGGTGATCGGCCGTGGCGTGCGGGTACGGCACGAGCACCGAAGGCACGGCGAGTGCAGCGATCTCGGCCACGCTCGATGCGCCCGAACGCGAGAGCACCAAATCGGCAGCAGCCAGCATATCGCCCATGTTGTCGATGTAAGGCTGGACGCGGTAACGCTTCGCCTCCTCGGGCGTCAGCGCCAAAGCGCGCTCGGTCTCCTCAAAGCCGTCGGCACCCGTCGAATGCAACACATAGAGGTTCTTGCGCGAAAGCAGCTCGTTTTTGAGCGAAGCCACGCGCTCGTTGAGGTGCTGGGCGCCAAGTGAACCGCCAAAGACGAGCAGCAGCGTAGCGTCCTCGGGAACGCCAAGTGCCTTGCGGCCGCGAGCGCGATCGCCCTCGATTACCGAGCGACGTACGGGGTTGCCGGTCATGAGCACGTGGCCAGGGTCACCTTCGCGCTCAAAGACCGAACGCGCTGCCGGCACCGAGATGCACACGCGGGCGGCGTGGGAGTTCATCATCTTGTTGGCCAGGCCCGGAACAGAGTTCTGCTCATGCAGCAGATACGGGACGCCTGCGCCCTTGCACCACCCCAGCAGTGGAACCTCGACATAGGCACCAAAACCGATGGCGGCATCGGGCTTGCCGACCTTTGAGAAATGACTGGCGAGCGCACGCTTGGCCTTGTTGACACGCCACAGCGAGGTCAGCGCCGTCCAAGGACGGGAGCGGTCGAAGCCCGTGACCGTAATGGGCACAAAATCAAACCCAGCCTCGGGGACCAGACGACCCTCGAGCTTGCGCGACTGGCCCACGAACACAACGTGGTGGCCACGGTCACGCAGCTCTTCGGCCAAGGCGAGCGCGGGGTTGATGTGTCCTGCCGTGCCGCCGGCTGCAATAGCAACGGTCATTTTATCGGTCATGGTAGTCCCTTCGTACACGCGGTCCCTGGTCGTCGGTACGCAGACGCGCCGACGGGTCCGAGTTCAAATCGATTCGATTATATCCGCCGCCCGCATTGCGAGGAGTGGGGCGCTGAGGACGACCTTGCGGCACCGTTCGCTGACGCGGGCGGGCTGCCGGCTCGGTCGCAGAGCCATCCAGGACGGTAAAACCGTTACGCGAAGATCGCTCGCCGCGCACGTGGGGCACGCCGGCGGTACTCTCATCCATAACGGCAAAGCTCTCACGGCGGCGGTCATACTCATCGCGGCGGGCGCTCTCGTACGAAACGCGCAGGATCAACCCGGCAAGCATGAGCGACACAATAATCGACGAACCGCCGTAGCTAATAAACGGCAACGGTTTGCCCGTCATGGGAAACACGTTGAGGATGCCCAGCGCGTTAATCAAAAACTGCACCGCGAGAATGACCGCGGAGCCAGACGCCATGAGCGCGCCCCGACGATCGGTCGCCTGCTCGGCAATGCGAAACGCCGAGTAGATCAGCATCGCAAACACCAAGAAGAACAGCACGGTTCCGACAAAACCGACTTCCTCGCCAATGATGGCCAAGATGTAGTCGTTGTGTGCCTCGGGCAGATACGAGTACTTCATGGTTGAGTTGCCGATGCCACGGCCGAACAGACCGCCCGAGGCAAAGGCCATGATGGCAAGCGTGGCCTGATAGCCGTCACCATACTCGTCGGCCCAAGGGTTCAAGGCAACCTGAATACGCACCATACGGTACGGCTCTGCGACAAGCGCAATCACGATCACGAGAATGCCGAAGATTAGCACGCCGATGATAAATCTGGGGTCGAGACCCGCAAACAACGCCATGCACATGAGGGTCAACAGGATGATCAGGACAGTACCGAAATCGGGCTGGATAAAAATCAGAAAGAGCGAAATGCCCAGGTAGATGCCCATCTTGCGAAGGAATTCGTTGATGTTGCCACCGGGCGAAAAGAAGCGATCAAGCATGATGGCCGAATACGCAATGGCAAATGGCTTTAAAAACTCGGAAGGCTGGAACTGAATACCGGCGATGTTGAGCCAGCGCGTGGCGCCGCGGCTGCCGCTGCCCACCAAGAACACCAGAAGCAGTAGCCCTATCATGCCGATAAGGAAGATCCTGAGCACATCCTCCCCAAACCAGCTGTCCGGCAAAACGCGCACGATGGCAATCAGCGCCAGAACACCGACCACGGCAAACGCGGCCTGTCGACCCAGAAAAAACGTCGCCGAGCCATTCTCGTGCAGCGCCTCGACCGAAGACGCCGAGTACACCATCAGCAGGCCAAAGCATACCAAGGTAAACAAGCAGGCCATGAATATCAAACGGGGGCGCATGATACGGGCGGGAACGCCGGCAATATAGCGTTCGCTAAACGACTGCCCGCCGCGGCTGGAACGCGGTGTGGTGCGACGTGAGGAAGCACGGTCCGAGTCGGGCCTCCTCATACCTTGTCGGGGGCTCTCCTCTCTCACCGCAACCCCTATTCCATTTGTGATTTCGCTGTAGCGGCAAGCTGAGCCACGTAGTCCTTAAACACGCGGCCGCGCTCCTCATAGCCCGAGAACTCATCGAACGAAGAGCAGGCAGGAGAAAGTAAGATCACGTCACCACGGCTCGAAAGCGAACGGGCAACGTCCACGGCGTCGCGCAGGTCATCCGCCTGGGCGATATCCACATCGCCATCGACATCGGCCTCGTCCATAGCGGCGGTGAAGCGCTCGCGCGCATCGCCAAAGCAGACGACCGAGCGCACGTTGTCCATAACGACGCGCGCGAAGTCCGTGAGCGGCGTGCCCTTATCGTGGCCGCCGAGCAGCAAGATCACGTCGTCATCGGGAAATGCCGTCAGTGCCTTCTCGACCGCATCGGTGTTGGTCGCCTTGGAATCGTTGACGTAGCGCACGCCGTCAATCTCGCCACACGGCTCCACGCGGTGCTCGAGCGGCTGGAACGAGGCAAGACCGCGGCAGACACCATCGACATCGGCACCGACTGCCAAGGCAGCCGTGGCAGCGCACAGGGCATTGATAACATTGTGATGGCCCGAGATCTTGAGCTCGGATGTAGCGATGAGCGGGGTCTCGACACCCTTCAGACGCACGATCATCTTGCCATCGCGCACAAAGGCGGCATCCTCGCCCTCAGGCTCGTCAAAGGCAACCTTGCAGATGCGACGACCCGGCGTGTAGATGTACTCATCGAACTCGTGAATGCCGGCGTCTTCGACGTCGACAACCACCAGATCGTCATCGACCATATTGTCAAACAGTTTGATCTTGGCAAGCGCATAGTTCTTATGGCTCTTATGCCAGCCCAAGTGGTCGGGAGTGATGTTGAGCAGCACCGCCACGCGGGGGTGGAGCTCGGTTGTCGTAGCAATCTGATAGCTCGAGAGCTCAGCCACAAACCACTCGTTGTGGGCTCGGCCGTCAATCTCGTTGACCGGCGGCTCGCCGATGTTGCCGACAGCAACGCTGGCCTCGCCGGCAGCCTTAAGCAGAAAATCAGTCAGCGACGTGGTGGTCGTCTTGCCGTTGGTGCCCGTGATGGCAATCCAGTTATCGGGCGACAGGCGATAGGCAAACTCGGGCTCACCCATAATCTGGGCGGCATGCTCGCGCCCGGCCTTAAAGAAGCCCGAGAACTCCGAGATGCCCGGGCACGTCACGCATACGTCATAGGCGCCCTCGACCTGTTCGGTCCCATAGACAAACGACGCACCAGCAGCCTCGAGCGCACGCGTGGCGTCATTGGGCTCAGAGGTGCCGCCGCCATACACGGTAACGGCGCTTACGCGCTCGGGATGTGCCAGCGCCCAGCGGGCGACATCGAGACCGGATTTGCCCTGACCCAAAACGAGCAGGCTAAAGACATCAGCAAGAGGCATGAAAGACCACTATCCCAACTGGAAGAACAGGGCAAGGCCAACGGCACCAAAGGCCGCAGCGATAATCCAAAAACGGATGACGACCTTGGTCTCGGCCCAGCCCTTCTTTTCGAAATGATGATGGATGGGCGCCATAAGGAAGACGCGCTTGTGCGTAAAGTGGAAGTAGACAACCTGAATCATGACCGACAGGGTCTCAACGATAAACAGGCCGCCGATGATGAGGGAGACGACCTCGGTGTTGGTCATGATGGACGTGCAGGCAAACGCGGCGCCCAGGGCAAGCGAGCCGGTATCGCCCATAAAGATGCTCGCCGGATAGCAGTTGAACCACAGAAAGCCCAAGCAGGCACCGGCACACGCGGTGCAGAAGATGGACAGGTTCACGTCTCCGTGCAAAAACGCCATGGCAGCCATGGCGAGCATGGCAATCATGGAGGTGCCGCCAGCAAGACCGTCAAGGCCATCGGTCAGGTTCACGGCATTAGAAAGACCGGCGATCATCAGCCAGCAAAAGACAATGTAGAGCCACGGGAACGAAAGGCCGCAGATGGTGGTCGAAAGCACGCCAAGGTCAATCGTCAGGCCGCCGGGAAAACGAATCTCGGGGGCGACGCCGCACCAGTTAACGGCAAGTACCGTAAAGGTGACACAGATAATGGTTAGGCCGATCATCTTGGCATGAGGCGTCAGACCGAGCGAGCGCCCATGCGTAACGGAGGTCAGGTCGTCGATCAGGCCCAGCACGCCGGTCGCCAGCGTGGCGAGCAGCACGAGCACGAGCTCGGTGGTGAGCTTGCCCATCAGCAGGCAGGTCAGCGAAATCGCGACGAGAATGACAACGCCACCCATGGTGGGCGTTCCCTGCTTAACCAAATGACGCTTGGGGCCGTCGGCACGAACCTGCTGGCCGATACCCTCGACCTTGAGCAGCTTGATCCACCACGGCATGAGCAGCAGCGCAATGGCAGCGGCGATGCCAAGCCCCAAAAAAGCCTGATACGTTGGATACGAGGGATTGCCGAACATGGGCTAGCACACACCTTCCACAAAGCGGTCGAGCTCAACAAAGCGGGAACCCTTGACCAGTACAACATCATGTTTTTCAAGCGCGCCGCCCATGCGGTCGAGCACCTGCTGATAATCGGAGAACACCTGGATGCGGTCCTCGTCCATACCCATCATGCGCGCGGCATCGGCCATAAGCTGGGCCAGCTCACCACCCACGCACGCCAGCATGTCGAGCCTCTTGGCGGCGGCATAGGCGCCCACGAGCTCATGCATGCGAGGAGCCTCATCGCCCATCTCGCCCATCTCGCCCAGGATCGCCATGCGAGACCCCGTGCACGAAAGCGAGCACAGTAGATCGAGACCAGCAGCCATGGATTCGGCGCTGGCGTTATAGGAATCGTCAATGACGCGGGCACCGCTCTTGGCGCGCTTGATCTCCTGGCGGTGACCGGTGATCGTGAGGCCTCTAAAGGCAGCATCGATCTGCTCGGGCGTCACGCCCAAGCGATAGGCAACTGCGGCGGCCTTAACGGCATTTGGGACGGACTGCACGCCGGGGATGGCAAGCACGGTATCGGTCGTCTCACCCTGGCCAAAATCGAGCGTAAAGACCGGACGGCCCTCGTCATCAACACGAATGTCGCGGGCACGGACCTCATCATCGTCCGAGACGCCGGCCAGCATCACATCGATACCAGCAGGCTGGGCGAACGTATCGCGAATGAACGGCGTAAAGTCGTCCTCACCGCCCAAAACCAGCAGCGGCAAGAAGTCGCCGGCGGCGCGCATACCCTGGACAATCTCGGCCTTAGCGCGGGCGATGTTCTCGCGGCTGCCCAAAATGCCGATGTGAGAGGTGCCGATCTTGCTCACGATGGCAAGGTTGGGATTGGCGGACTTGGACAGGCGCTCAATCTCATGGAAATGGTTCATGCCCATCTCGAGCACCAGGACCTCGGTATCGGCCGGAGCGGAAAGCACCGTGAGCGGCATGCCGATCAGGTTATTGAAATTGCCCTTGGTGGCCCAGACACGATAGCGCTTGGCGAGCACGGCGGCGAGCACGTCCTTGGTCGTCGTCTTGCCGATGGAACCGGTAATGCCAACGACCAGGCAGCCAAGCTCCAGGCGATACGCGTGCGCCAAACGCAGCAGAAACTCCTCGGGATCATCGGTCAGCAGGATGGCACAGCCCCTGTCCTGTGCCAGCGAGACCAGCTCGGCCTCGGGCTCACGCGTCATCACGACGGCGCCGGCACCCGACTGGACGGCACGGGAAGCAAAATCATTGCCGTCGACGTTTTCACCGGGAAAGGCGACGAAAATCGTCCCTTCCTCGACCTGGCGCGAGTCGATAACGCACCCGCGGCATACCCGATCGGCTTCTCCCGTCACGGTTCGGGCCCCTGTTGCGGCCGCGAGGTTGTTGACGGCGATCTCTATCATTGCAGCTCCCCTGTAAACCTAATAATGCTATCGGCGTATTGTATCCCAGCGCCGC
>JAXKHW010000289.1:0-1649 GCA_036549635.1 Collinsella sp.
CCCTCATCCATGTCGTAGACCCAGGGGCTGCCGGCTGGCGTGTTCTCCTCAAAGCTGTTGAGGTAGCGCGAGTCGGTATGGAACAGGCACTGGTCGGCCGTAATAAACGCAGCGTGCGGGAACTCGAAGGTGTAGTCGAATACGCCCTTCACGCCCGTAAGCCAACGAAGGTTGGCCTCGTCGCGCACCACGATGGCATCGTAGCCACGCTCGGCCATCAGGGCACGGACACGCTCGATACGACCGGCAGGACCGGCAGCAAACTCAGACATGCAGATTCCTTTCTTGTTGTCTCTATATAGACGGGACGGGTCTCAACCGAACGACGGAATCGCATGCGATCCGCAACCGATTGAAAACCCGCCCCTCAACATGATACGAAAGACGATGGATGTCAATAAATCTTAGAGAAGTTCTTTGCGAGAAGCCAAGTAGGCGTGAGCATGGCGCTCAAGAACCTCGTCCTCAACGCTCGTTAGACGAATGGCGCCGAGTGCCGCGGGCAGCGGCAACATGCTGCGGTTCGAGCGAGCGAACTGCTGCTTGCGGAACTCCTCGATATATACGGCAGGCTCCAGATCGAAGGCAAGTTCCTCGATACCAAAGTCCTCCAGGCAGTCATCGACCTCAAAGACGTAATCGATATCGAAGTCGCAGGCATCATGTGCTAGGCGCGCCTCAAAGCGCATGCCCTCGGATAACAGCTGATAGGCAGGAACCTGCGAAGCAGCATCGCCCAAGCAAGCGCGCAGAGTACGCTCCCCCGTCTTGCCAAAATCGAGCGCATGGCGGGCGCTCGGGTTCGTGGCCATCAGTACGTCCTTACGGGCAGTCTGAGACCATTGAACTGCATTGACGAGCGCGACCTCCTCGCCCGCGAGAATCTCGGGAACGGTCTCAGTAAACTGATTCCAGCGGGACTTGCTGCTCGAAAGCATGGTACCAACAAGTACCACATAGCCGAGCTTGAGGTACTCGGGGTCCGCCTCGCGAACAAGGTCGAGGTCACACACGACCAAGCCCGGTTCGGGACGGAACGCGATAGCGGGAAGCGCATTGGCCGACGAGGCGACGAGCGCCTTCATGGTCGTCGCGACCGTGAGCATGGCGTCAAAGGTCGTCGGCAACAGCGCGCACTCGGTTCGGCCGCACCACTGGTTGGCGCACCAGCTAACAACCGAGCAGGTTGCGGCATCGCCAACGGCGACAACCAGATCGTCGCAGGTAACGCCGTTGGCAGACAGGGCGCCAAAGATAGCATCAGCATCGGCCAGCGTGGCACCAGCAGGCGAAACCTCAAGGACTAGCAGCGACACGGCAAAACCGGCGTCGACCAGCGCATGCTCGACGACTTCACCAAAACGCTCAGATGTGGCGGTGTTCCAAACGACCATCGCGCGCTTAGGCTTGCCCACGGCCGAGGCAAACATACGCGACAGTTCATCGAACGCACCCAATCCGACACGGACATCGACGCTGCGGTTTTGGAAATTGATCAGTTGACGGCGAATCATAGCAGCCCACGCTCCAAAAGCATCTCGGCACAAAGGTAGGAAACGTCCTCGAAGGACTTGTTGCGAATATCAAGGGTAAGGTCGGCGGCCTGGCGATACAGCGGACGGCGATGCTCAAACAGGCGCGCGGCATGC
>JAXKHW010000290.1:0-11092 GCA_036549635.1 Collinsella sp.
ACAACGCAGGGCGGCTAAAAATAGCGTGTAGAAAAATTGCAGGTCATTGTGAAGATATGTGAATTGGTCTTTTTGACTTAATACCAGTTAGAACCAGTTTTGAGATTATCGGTGAACGGTAGTTTTCGACCGTTCACCGGTTACTTGCAATCGTTTGCAGTCGTTTTCCCAGATGAATTAGGGAAACACAATGGAGCGCTTGCGCGGGCGCGAGGCCTACTCCAGTGGTTTCGGCAGCAAAAAGCCCGCTCGAACGTTGTCCGTTCTAGCGGGCTAAATCAGGCAGATCGGCTAGCGCACAGTAGTGCAGGCAAACCTTACGCAAACAGGCCGTAGATGCTGATGTTGGCTTTGGCGTAGAGGCCGTTAGCATACTCGGTCCACTTGGAGCTGGCGCTCGAAGCCTGCGAAGAGTACTGCTGGTAGGCGGTGTAATAGGCGGTCATGGCCTGCTTGTAGGTAGCGCTATCAGCCGTAAAGGCATCGTCAGCGAAGGCCTTAGCGTAGGTGCTATCGGCGTCCTTCCAGGTGCCCTTTTCGCTATCCCACTCGTCGCCGGCAAGTTTGATGATGTAATCGGCGTAGTCCTTGCTCGCGGTCTCCTCGTTGCCGTCAGCAGGCTCGGTCGGGGCGGTCGGCATGCTTGCGGAGCTATCGCCCACCTTCTTCTTGTAGAGCTTCTGCAGCGTCGCGGACTGACGGACGATCTGCTTGGCCTGGTCCTTGGACACGCCATACTGCGTGGCCATGGTCTTGTAGTCCGAAGTGCCGATGGAATCCTCGGCGTACTTCTTCATCTCCTTAGAAGAGACGGTGATGCCCTCGTCCTCGGCAGCGTCGAGCAGGATCTTGTTGCGCACGTAGGACAGGATGACGTCGGCAGAGGGAGCGGTGTAGTTGCCATCGCCATCCTTGACGGTGTCGAGGCTGTACTGGCTCTCAATGGCCTCGCGCGCGGTGATGTCGCTCTTCTTGCCGTTGTAGCTGTAGCTTGCCACGGTCGAATCGAGCTGGTCCTCGGTGAGGGTCGCCGAGCCGACGCCCTTGCCGCCAAAACCACCGTTGCCGATAAAGAAGCCGACCACAGCAGCGATCACGACTGCAACCACGAAGGCGGCAATCATCGTCTTCTTGTGCTTGGATGCGCGGTCGTCTTCGTCGGAACCCAGGATATCGTCGTCCTCGTCCTGCTCCTCGGGCATGAGGTTCTCGTCGGCGGCGTCCGCGGCGATCTTTGCCTCCAGGCGAGCGTCCTCCTCCTCGGCCGTCGTACCGGCGGCAATATGTTCGGCAGACGTACCGGCGACCAGATCGATCTTCTCCTCCTCATCACCATCGGGGCCTTCGCCGCGCTCGATGATCTGGATGCCGTCGATCTCGTCCTTCTCGTCCTTCTTTTGAATCAGACCCATATCAGTTACTCCTTGTTAGGAAACATAGTCCGCAATAGAATACGCCCGACAAAGCGCCGGGCGTATTGATTCTTAGGTTATACGCAAACACTTAAGTACTATTTAGGCGTTTGCAGCGTGCATACCTTAGGCCAGGTGCGCGATAACGGCATCGGCAAAGGCCTGTGTGCCCACGGCGCCCTCGACGGAGCCGGTCTGGGCACGACGCACGTCACCGGTAACCTGCTCGCCCTCGTCGAGCGTGGCAGATACGGCGGCACGGATACGATTGGCAGCGTCGTTCTCGCCCAGGTGATCGAGCATCATCGCAGCAGAGAGGATCTCGGCCGTGGGGTTGGCGATATCCTGACCGGCGATATCGGGCGCGGAGCCGTGCGTTGCCTCGAAGATGGCGCAGTCGGCACCGATGTTGGAGCCGGGGGCCATCCCTAAGCCGCCCACCAGGCCGGCGCACAGGTCGCTCACGATGTCACCGTACAGGTTGGGCAGCACCAGGACATCGAAGTCGTTGGGGTTCTGGACCAGGCCCATGCAGGTGGCGTCGACGATCTTGTCGTTGAACTCGATATCGGGATAGTTGGCGGCCACCTCGCGCGCAACGCGCAGGAACAGGCCATCGGTCGCCTTCATGATGTTGGCCTTATGCACGGCCGTCACCTTTTTGCGGCCGCAGCGGCGGGCGTACTCAAAGGCGTACTCCACAATGCGGCGGCTCTTGGCGATGGAGATGGGCTTGATCGAGATAGCGGAATCGGCGGCGAAGGCCTTCTGACCCGAGCGCTCGACAAGCTGCGAGAGCTCCTCGACCTCGGCAGTGCCCTCATCGAACTCGATGCCGGCGTAGAGGTCCTCGGTGTTCTCGCGCACGATGACCAGGTCGACGTCGCGGAAGCGCGAGCCGTCGCCCGGCTGCGACAGGCAGGGGCGCACGCAGGCGTACAGGTCGAAGTGCTTGCGCAGGGCCACGTTGACGCTGCGGAAACCCGTGCCGACCGGCGTGGTGATGGGGCCCTTGATGGCAACCTTGGTCTCAGCGACCGCATCGAGCACGTGCCGGGGCAACGGCGTGCCAAACTCGTCCATGACGCCGGCACCGGCCTCCTGGACGTTCCAGTTGATCTGGACACCGGTGGCCTCGACCACGCGGCGCATGGCCTGCGTAATCTCGGGACCGATACCGTCACCGGGAATCAGGACTACATCGTGCGCCATAATCTGTTACTCCTCGTCTTCGGCGTCGTCAGATTTTTTAACGCTAGCACGCTTCTTCTTTTTGGAGAGATCCAGGCCAAAACGTTTAACAAGCATTTCGCAAATCTCGCTCGAACGGGCCTTGAGATAGCTGCCCTTACCGTTCTCGGCATCGAACTTAAGGCGCAGCGCAAGCTTCTCGGCAACCTCGGCGTCAATCTCGCCCTGGCCAAACTCGTACAGGCAACCGAGCATATCGCGATACTCAAGGTCGCCGTGGTAGCACTGGATGGCCTCGTCCAGGATGGGCCAAGCCTCGCGCGAACGCTCGACGCTCGTGGCACCCCACACGCACAGCAGGCGGAAGGCGGCATAGCGCAGCGTGGAGGAGATCTCGTCGAACAGCGCAGTCTCGGCGCCCTCAAAGGCATCGCCCAGCTGCTCGGGGCAGGTGGTAGCGAGCGCCGTCAGGGCATCGAGGGCCTCCCAGCGGGTCTGCGCCTCGGGGCGGTCGAGCGCCTCGATCAGCGCGGGCACGCAGGGCACGACGCGCTGCGGATCGCGCTCGGCAAGCAGGTGCAGCACGCGGGCGGCAAACTGGCGGATGCGGCGCGTGGGGCAGCCGAGCTCCTTGACCAGACGGTCGACGGCGTTCTCGTTCTCCTCTGCCAGCTGAAGCTGTGCCAGCTCCTCGTCGGTGAGCTGTTCGTCTTTGTTTTCTGCCATAGTTACCTCTTCTTACTATTTCTTAGCGTGCTTGCCAGCACCCTTGCTGTCATCGGTGACCGAGATGAGCTGTCGGTCGGCCGCGCCATTGCGACGCGCACGGCGGCGTTCCTCAGCGTCGCCCGCGTCGGCGGCGGCGCGATGAGCCTTGTTGACGTTAAAGACCTCGTCGTGCTTGCGCCACGGACCGACGGACTCGCCAAAGCTCATCTTAAGACCGGCGATAAAGCCGCCGAGCCAGCCGATCGGCGCAAACTGCACCAGCGGGAACAGCGAGAACACCCAGGTCAGCAGGACGACTGCCGCCGCGCCTGCAAAATTGGCGATCCAGTAGTCGCGCTTGGTGATCACGCGCTTTTCGCAGGCCCACTGGCCGCACAAAAAGCCAATGTAGATCGCAAAGAGAAAGAGCACCAGCGCTAGTACCACGAACGTCCAGCTCATGGGCGCTACTCCCCGTGATGGTGGCCGCAGCAGCACTCATGGCCGTCGTCATGGCCGTGGCCGCCGCAGCACTCGTGGTCCTCGCCGTGATGGTGACCGCAACCGCACTCATGGTCGTCGCCGTGCTCGCCGCAACCGCAGCCTTCCTCGTGAGCGCCATGCTCCTCGGGACGATACTGCGACCAGTCCAAACCGGCGGCGATGGCGTCGGCCTCCTCCTTATAGAGGACTGTGATGGCCTGGGTGCCCAGCTTGGCGCCACCGATGGCGTCGAGCATGTCGTAGAGCGTAAAGGCGACGTCGGCGCCGGGCAGCGCGAGCTCGCGGTCATCGGCGTAGGCGAGCGCCAGACGCAGGTCCTTAATGAAGTGCTCGACCATAAAGCCGGGCTTGTAGTCGCCGTCGAGTGCCTTGGGAGCCAGGCTCTCCATGGCGCCGGACTTGCCGGTACCGCCCAGGATCATCTGGCGGGTCTTCTCCAGGTCAAGGCCGCTCAGCTCGGCAAATGCCATGGCGTCTGCCATGCCGACCATGCAGGCGCCCAGCGACACCTGATTGGCGAGCTTGGCAGCCTGGCCCTTGCCGGCGCCGTCGAAGCAGCAGATGTTGGCCGCAAAGGTGGCAAGGATGTCGCGGACCGGCGCGATGTCGTTCTCGGTAGCGCCCACGATAGCCGTGAGCGTACCGGCGATAGCGCCCGACTCGCCGCCGGTGACGGGGCAGTCAAACGCCATGCGACCAGAAACCTGGGCGGCCTCGGCAATGTCACGGGCGAGCTCGGGCGAGCTCGTGGTGAGGTCAATCAAGACCGCGCCCGGCTTGGTGCACGCGAGTAGGCCGTCGCCCGCCAGATAGAGCTCCTCGACCTCGGAGGGATAGCCCACCATGGTAAAGACGACATCGGCGTTAGCCACGGCATCGGCCGGCGTATCAGCCCAGGCAGCACCGCGCTCGATGAGCGCCGCGGCCTTGGACTTGGTGCGGTTGTTGACCGTGACGGGATAGCCGGCGTCCAGAATGTGGCCGGCGATGGGGGCACCCATGATTCCGGTGCCAATGAATGCGACGGAGAGCTTGTTTGCCATGAAACCTTTCCTTTTGGGTTGGGTGTTGTTACCAGGTTGAATACTCGGTGCCAGCGTTTGGGCTGTGAGTCGAGGGCGATTACGGACGCAGCGCTTGCCTACTGACCGCGCACGCGGCGGGCGATACGGTCGGAAAGCGACGCCTTGTCGGCGCGGTTCTTACCCCAAAACGCGCAGCCCACCATGCCGGGGCCCACGTGCGAGCCGATGGTGGGACCCACGGAGCCGCGAATGATCGTGACGTCGGCGCAACCCTCCTCCTTGCGGATGGCGGCTTCGAGCCAGTCACCATCCTTTTCGGCATCGGCCGTCATGATGGCGATGGGCATGGTGCGATCGGGCACGTAGTTCTCGCGGAACGACTTGAGGATGGACTTGAGCGCCTTCTTGCGGCCGCGGTTGACGCCGATCAGCGACAGCGAGCCGGCCAGGTCGTAGGAGAGCTCGGGCTTGACGTCGAGCTTTGCCGTGAGCTGCGCCGCCGCGGGCGGAATGCGGCCGCCGGCAGCCAGTGCGTCGAAGCTCTCGAGCGTAAAGTAGCCGTGGACATAAGTCTTTGCCTCGTTTGCCCAATCGACCAGCTGCTTGGCGGTCAATCCCGCCGAACGCTGGCGCACGGCCTCGAGCGCCAAGAGCGCGCCAGTCGCGCAGGGCAGAGCGTTGTCGACCACGTAGAGCTCAAAGTTGGGATACTCGGCACGCACGGCGTCCGCCGCCTGGCACGCGGAGTTGTAGCTCGACGACAGCGCCGAGGTAAAGCACAGGTAGACCGTGGGCGTGCCCTCTTTGGCGCACTCGGTAAAGAACTCGATATAGCGACCGAGCGACACAGCCGAGGTGGACACGCGGGCGCCAGCGCGCATGCGGTCATAGAACTCCTTGGGCGTGATGCTCGACCAGATGTCATCCGTGCGCTCCTCGCCATCGATAATGAAGGGGAAACCCAGGATATCGACATCGAGGTTCGCGGCGACCTCGGGGCTAAAGTCGCAGCAGGTATCGACGACGATGCGGCAACGGTCCGAATGACCGGTAGATGCGGCCTTGTCCATCAAAGCGACTCCTTACGTAAAAAGGCGGCCACCCGCATGGGATGGCCGCCAACCGTTAACTCATGCAAGTTAACGTATTTTACTCGTCAAGTGTTTCGATGCGGGGCTTGATGATGCCATATCCACCATTCTTACGGTGATACACCACATTGATGAGACCGGTCGTCGCGTTCTCGAACACGTAGAAGTCGTGGCCCAGCAGATCTGTCTGCACCAGCGCCTGTTCCTCAGTCATCGGGGTGACGTCGATAACCTTCTCGCGGACGAGCAGGTCGTCCTCTTCCTCGGGCAGCAGCAGGTCGGCCAGATCCTCAACGCGCTCGACCGGTGCGACATCCGCGGCGCTGGCACCGCCCTGGCGGTTGTCCACAACCTTGGTCTTGAACTTGCGCAGCTGGCGGGTGACCTTATCGGCGGAGAGGTCGATGGCGGCGTACATATCTGCACCGTGCTCGGCAACGCGAATCACCGAACCGCGGGCACGAACCGTAACCTCGACGATTGCCGGGTTGGGGTTCGAGGGGTTCTTCTCATAGCGAAGTACAACGTCGACCGTCATGGGCTCGATATCGAAAACCTTGAGCGCCTCGCCGATCTTCTCATCCACATGCGCACGCAGAGCATCGGTTACCGTCGTCTTGCGTCCAGAAACCTTGATATCCATACGTGGCTCCAATCTGCCTCGGGGACTTACTGTACTGGCTATGTACCCATTGCCGTGCATTTAATCACGCGGATTCCCAAAGACCCGAATAACGATTGCTTGATACCGCATACCGAAGTCTCACACTTTTCTGTGGCAAAGTGCGCTATAGGAGGACGTCGGCGACTTTGGTTTTGCACCTAAAAAATGTCTTTGACCTGCTAGTTTTATGGAAACAAAAAAGCCGGGCTCCCCTGTTGGGAAAGCCCGGCAATGCGTGTTGAAACCGTGAAGAGGTGTCTCTCCTAGCGCTTAGGAGACGCCACCCCTAGCAATAACTAGCTATTGAGCTTGTTAATGTCGTCGTCGGTGATAGTGCCCTCTTGGCTGGACGATTTGCTCTCGGAGGACAGGCCATCGCTGCTGGAATCGGAGGATTCATCGCCGGAGGACATGGTCTCACTGGACTCAGAGTCACCCGACTGCACGTTAGCGCCCGAAACCGTCTTAGTGGTGAGGTCGTAGGGCATCGTGCCATACCAGACAGAGTGAACCGCCTCGAGCGTGCCGTCGGACGTAATACCGTCGAGGGCGTCGCTCACGGCACGGCACAGCTCGTCGTTGGCAGCAAGACCCGCAACGCCGAGCGTCGAGGGCGTCTCAAGAGCGCCAACGTAGGAGATCTGGCTCATCAGACGTGCAAGGTAACCGCCGGCAGTGGAATCGCAGATCACATAGTCGACCTCGCCAGACTCGAGCGCTTCAAAGCACTCATTAATGTTGGAGAAGGTCTTTTGGTTGGCCGTGACGCTCTGTTTGGCGAGTGCTTCCTGCGATGCCGAGGAAGCCTGAACGCCCAGGGTGGCGGTGTTAAGCGTTTCGGTAGTGACGTTCAACGACTTGCCGTCGTTGGACTTTCCGAACACGGCGGCAGCATCATAGAGGCAGGTACCAAGCGTGCTGACGTCGCCATTCGTGGAATTGATGTCGCCAATGAAGATGTCGGCCTTTTTATCGCCAAGCGCGGAATCGGCCGAGGACGCATCGACAAAAGCGACCTTGAGGCCCATGCGGCTTGCAAGAGCGCGAGCGGCGTCAACTGCGTAGCCCGTGAGGTTGCCATCGGCGCCCTGCATGGCCTGCGGGGCATCGGAAGTGTCGAGGGCGACCGTAAGGGTACCGGGAGTGACCAGGGCATCGTCCGACACCCTAGGGGTGACGGTCTCGCGCTCGATCTGGTCGATCGTAGGCGTCGTGAACGTGGACAGCGGGTTGAATGCGCATCCGCTCAGACCCAATACGGCGATGACCGCTGCGGTCCCAGCACCTAACCGAGCCGCGTGCATCAAGCTGCCCCTCACCATGTCCACTACCCTGCCTTCTGTGTCGTATACGATCCGTGCGTTGCGCGGAATATCAGGTTGTCCCCACCAGCTGACCTGGTATTTGACCCCACACTTGCGCACCGGGGTGTTTGCTCGGGAGGCCGCAGCCACCTTCACGACTGGCCCGCTCGCCCGCGAGGCGGTATTGCCCCAAAGAAAGTAGAACGGACGGTGCGGCTTACATCTAGGACGCGCCATGATCGCGCCGCGCGCACGCGGTCGCTTACGTGGATCCCTTTGACCGCGTCTGTCTTGGACTAGGACGGGCATTTCGTCCGTCCGCAACCACAGCCTGGTAGGAACGAAGCGCATTATAGCTAAGTTCAAGCTAAAGCTTAAGGTTAGGGGCGTTATTCGCATCGCGAGTACAGATTTCGCAGGTCAGGACGGGCCGCACGCGCTCTGATTAAGCCCGTCGCTCCCCTATGGAAAGCCCCAACACACCCGTCTTAGGGCGCCGTGGCCAAAAAATAGCAAATATGAGTACTGTTACCAATTTAGTAGCAGGAGTTTTTGGCTCTGCAAGCTGTTTTCACGCTCTATAACGTCAGATTGATGCCAGGATATTCCACATTTGTTTAATAATTTTCTAATTTACGCCATCTTCCAGTCCCAAAATCCCTGATTTTGCTGTTACTGAATTTGTAGCAGTACTCATATTTGCTATATTTTGGCCAAAGCATATATCCAACCCCCTGTTTCAGAGCATTGTTAGGCGGGTTTAAGCCCAAAACACGCCCGCAACGTGTTAAATAGCGCCTCTTGTTTCTTTCTGCGAGCGTCAACACGGTTGCGATATCGCTTACTCATGCACTGGTGGATGCGCCATGCGAGCGCTTCCATCGCTTCCATGTCGCAGAGCATTTCGTTGTTAACCGTCGCGACCTCGATTCCCATAGTAATCAAGCCCGTGTTGCGTTTTTCATCATGGATACGTCCCCTCCGGGAGGAATGGCCCAGCTCACCGTTGTATTCCAGGTCAAACTGGGCTGCTTCCTGATACGCATCGCAAACTGCATGCGGCATCCCCGAGATTGCCTGCGCGCGGTCATCGAACTCGATCTTGTAGTCGGTCTTAAAAGGTCCGCAGGCAAACCCGCCATAGGAAAACGGAAGCGAAAACAGGGCGAGCATGATGCACTCCATGGGTGAGCGCAGGTTTTCCGAAAGATAGGGACACAGACGCTGCAGCTGCTTGGCCGCGTTCCCCTTGCATACCGCGAGGTAATCTGCCAGACGATCGGGCGTCAGCACCGGCTCAACCTCAAAGTAGCCCACATCTGCTGGCTGGTCCTTGTCCTTTGCAAGTTTATTCGTAACAGGCGAGGTGTAGGGAGGCAGATACTTCCCGCGGTCACTCAGCGAAATCTTAGAGCACAGCTCCTGAGCCAGGGCAAATGCCTGGATGCAGCCGACCTCGCGTGCGACGGCTACGCAAAGGGCCTCGGGAGATAGACTGTATACACCCGGCTCCACCTCTAGAATCGAGCCGACAGGCAACCCGGAACACACGGACCAGCCCACGCCAGGCATGCGGCGGCGCTGCGCCGCAGATCCCACCAGTAAGCAAAGATCTTCTTGCACCTCGCCACTTGCGGCCCCAATCCGCACCAAGTCGGGAAGATAGATGTCCTCGGTCGAGGGCGACGACGTGCGCAGCACACGGCGCTCTTCATCGGGATTGAGGTCCCTCCAGCTTATGTAGCCCATCTGCCGGCGCTCGGCGCGCATCATGCGTAGCGCCGAGGCGCCTGTTAGGATTACGGAAGCCGCTAGCTGTTCGCCTGTCGGCTCGTTGCACCGCTCAATCTTTACTGCCACAAAACCACCCCTACCAAACGCGTGCGATAGCGAGGCCATCGACTGCCGCAGCGCCGGCGCGCTTGAGCTCCGCCGAAGCCGCGGCCATCGTCGCGCCCGTGGTGATAACGTCATCGATAAGCAGCAGGCGCTTGCCCCGCACATCCTCAACGGTCTCATACATGCCTCGGGCGCGTTCACGGCGTTCTTCACGACCGAGTTCACGCTGGTCGCCATGCCCGTACTTGACGAGAGCATCGAGCAGGGGAACACCCGACAGCTCGCAAAATGGACGCGCAATAGCCTCCATATGATCAAAACCACGCCGCCGAAACGCTGCCGCCGTCGCAGGCACAAACACCACCGCATCCGCACCGGACAGCACACCTCCATAGCGATCGGGCGCTACGACCTGGGCATGCAGGGCGGTGTCGTAGAGCAGCTCCGCCAGATACGGAGCCAGACGTCGCTCGCCCGCATCCTTGTACGCTTTAATGATGCGCGGCAGCGGATGCGCATAGACGGCGCACGCCAGGCAGCGGTCGAGCGCCTCCGTCATTGCCGAGGACGTGCCCTCGACCGAACACTCAGTGCACAGCAAATCCCCAAACGGGGCGCTGCATCGGGTGCAGCTATGACGTGGGTCGATGAGCGTGAACGCGGCAAGGCAGTCTTGGCAAATAAGCGCACCGGCGCGCTCGCAGCCGGCACATCGTGTTGGCGACAATGCCTCGAGCGCCTCGCGTGCCACCCACTCGGCAAACGGTAGCAATTCGTCCGCAAACGGTAGGGCACCGGCACCCTGCAAACAGCTCAATATGTTCAGATGGCTCTTCAAGACACAACCCTCCCTACGTTCGGCCGCAGGGAGGGTTGTTGATTCGGCGCTATGATACCCCGATGCGCTCGGGGCAAGGCGGGCTAAATCCGCTCGCGGGCGTTATTCGCCGGCAGGCGGTTGTGGTGCGGACGAAGACGGGGTCGAGCCCTCGCCACCATCCTGGCGCGGCTTGCGGGAACGGCGACGGCGACGGCGCTTTTGACCCTGGTCGGCCGAGCCCTCGCCACCGCGCGGCTCGCGTTCGTCGCGAGCGGCGCCATGCGAAGCCTTGGCAGCCGCTCCCCCGCCATCTCCGGGACGACGGCGCGTGACCTTGACCTCGCCATCCGAGACCTGATCGGCCACGGAGGGCACTGAAGGCTTCTGCTGCGCGCCCGAGGAATGGCGACGGCGCGGACGCGGCGCGCGCTCCTCCTCGCCACGTGACTTGCCGCCCTTGTCGGCAGGCGCATCGGAGACCGAGGGGCCCTTGGAAGCGGCACCAGCCTCGCGAGCAGCTGCGGCGCGGAAGGC
>JAXKHW010000291.1:0-4123 GCA_036549635.1 Collinsella sp.
ATGTGTCCATCCTCGCAGTATCCGGTTCTCAAGGTGCACGCCTGCGCTGGTTCCCGGTTCCACCGGGCCGCGCGGCAAGGAGATATATTGCCAGACCGGAGGGGCGCCGTGGGCGGGAATCGCGCACTCCATATTTTGTTCACAAATGAATAGGTCCCTCAGTCGCATCACTGAGGTTAAAACTGAAGCATTGGCTTCTGATATTGGCGATGACCAGCTGTTTTATGTGTATTGAGACATCGGTCATCTCTGGAGCGCTACTTTACTCCAAAGGCATCAGTTATTTGTTTCCCATCGGTAAAAGGCGGGTTTTGTTCGCCAAGCGTTCTTATATATAGCTAGATACGGGTTCGAACCCGTGCACCGGCAACAAAAAAGCGACCAACCGGAGTTGATCGCTTTCTATTCCATGGTGGGCCGTCAGGGGTTCAGCCTGCTTCGCAGGCGGCCGCTGCGGCGCTTTCTCGCCTTGCGCGCTGCGCTGGCAAACGCTCACGCGTTTACTCAGCTCCGCGCCCCGACGGGTTCTAACCCATGTCGCGGCAACAAAAAAGCGACCAACCGGAGTCGATCGCTTTCTTTTCTATGGTGGGCCGTCAGGGGTTCGAACCCTGGACCTTGGGATTAAAAGTCCCCTGCTCTGCCAGCTGAGCTAACGGCCCGCGGGTGGCATTGTACCACGGTCTGGGACTATTCCCAACTCCATTGGCCGTTCTGGAAAATCACAACTTCACGTCCATCAGGCGTAATGCCCGTAATATCGATGTCGTCCGTGCCGATCATAAAATCGACGTGCGTGCTCGAGACGTTAACGCCATGCTCCAGGAGCTCCTCCTTGGACATGTCATACCCACCCTCGATGCATTCGGGGAAACCGACACCTAGCGCGAGATGGCAGCTAGCGTTCTCGTCATAGAGCGTATCGTAGAACAGTACGCCACTTTCGCGGATCGGCGTGTTCTTGGAAATGAGCGCGACCTCTCCCAGGTGAGCAGCGCCCTCGTCAGTATCGATGATACTTGCGAGCGTTGCCTTGCCCACGCGGGCGTCGTAGTCCACCACGCGGCCGCCCTCGAACTTAATCCAAAAATCTTCGACCTTATTGCCGTGATGGATGAGCGGCATGGCCGAGTACACGATACCGTCGGCGCGCATGCGATCGGGCGAGGTGAAGACTTCCTCGGTGGGAATGTTGGGGAAGAAGGGATGTCCATCGGGCGTCTTGCCCTTGCCGCCGGCCCACTCGTGACCTTTCGTCATGCCAATCGTCAGATCGGTTCCATTTGCCGCGGTGTAATGCAGGTAGTCGAAACGATTGTCGTTCAGGAAACGCAGGTTCTTTTCGAATGCGGCGTCATGGAGTTCCCAGTCGCTCTCTGGGTCCTGGCCATCGGCGCGCGCGGTGTGCAGAATCGCATTCCACAGCTTATAGATTGCAACCTCATCGGCGTCTCCCGGGAACACCTCGTGCGCCCAAGCCACGACCGGAGCGCCGGCGATGCACCACGGATTGATGTTGTAATCCAGTCCACGGCGGAAAACTTTGCACTGTGTATTCCTCGCCTTTGATGCCGCGGCCGGCTTGGCTGGATCGATGCCCTTGAGGGCCGCAGGATCCGCACCCTCGATAAAGACAAAGCAGGCACCATCCTGGGCCAAGGAATCCAGCTGCATGCGCTTCCACTCGGACGTCTGCTCAAAATAGCTTTTCTCGACATGCTCGTACGTGAGCCTCGTCACGGCATCATCGGCCCAAATGACCGTCACGTGGCCGGCGCCGGCAGCATAGGCCTCCGCGACCACCACGCGCGCAAACGGCGCGCACTCGACCGGAGACTGAACGACGACCTCCTGGCCGGGCTTAACGTTTACGCCCTTGCGGACGACCAGGCGCGCGTAGTTTTTAATCTTGGGCTCCAGGGCCTTCATGCCCTCCAGAGCCTCTTCGACCGTCAGGGCAGCTCGAATCATGTGCCACTCCATCTATCTATAGAACAGTAAAAAGGCGCGCCGCAAAAACGACGCGCCTTATATCTTAGCGATAAGTATGTATACAAACGCTACTTCTTCTTGGAGTCCTTCTTGTCCTCCTCGGCAGCCGCGCGCTCAATAAGAGCGTTGAGCTTGTTCTCGGACATGCCCTCGGCCTGCGCGCGGTACATGTTGCGCAAGGGACGAATACGAGCGAAGTCATAGATAAAGTCGCCCAAAATGATGACGTAGGACAAAACAATGCCGACCATCTGGACAGGGCTGGACACCATGCCAGCGGGAGCGAAGTACAGCGAGGCCCAAATTGCCACGACGAGCACCATGCCAATGGCGAGCACAATCCACCAGATGCGACGGCGCTTGGTGTAGTCCTCGTCCTGCTTGAGGAGGATATTCGACACCGTATAGATGCGGTCCTCCTTGGCGCGCTGCTTAGCCTTGCGGGCGCGCTTCTCCTCTTTAGAGAGGCCCTCGAGGTTCTCGCCCTTCTCGAGCTCTTTGCGGCGTGCCTTAGACGAAGCCGGCACGACGCGAACGGAGCTCGCTGCTTGGCGGGCGGGCTTAGCAGATGCGGCAGACTTGCGCGCAACCCCGGTAACTTCGTGGGATTGCGTGCGCTTGTTCGTGGCGCTACGGGTACTCACTTATGCGTTCTCCTTCATGCTTGTGAACTGGGAGCCCGTGATGATCTGGAAGGCCTCGCGATAGCGCTCGGACGTGCCATCGATGACCTCGGCGGGCAGGTGCGGGGTCTCCCCCGTCATATTCCAGTTGGCCTTGAGCCAATTGCGGACGAATTGCTTGTCGTAGCTAGGCTGGATCTTGCCCTCCTCGTAGCTGGCAGCAGGCCAGAAACGGCTGGAGTCGGGCGTGAGGCACTCGTCGATCAGCGTGACCTTGCCATCAATAACACCAAACTCGAACTTGGTGTCGGCAATGATGATGCCACGGGTCGCGGCGTACTCGGCAGCGGCCTTGTAGATCTTGAGGGAAAGGTCACGAATCTGCGTGGCGATGTCCTCGCCCACGATCTCGCAGCAACGCTCGAACGAGATGTTCTCGTCGTGGTCACCGATCTCGGCCTTCGTGGACGGCGTGAACAGCGGCTCAGGAAGCTTGGAAGCCTCGGTCAGGCCCTCAGGCAGCTGGATGCCGCAGACGGTGCCGTTCTCGTCGTAGGTCTTCTTGCCCGAACCGGTCAGATAGCCGCGGACGATGCACTCGATAGGAATCGTCTGGGCCTTCTTAACCAGCATGGCGCGGCCAGCGAGGTAGTCACGATACTCAGCAAACTCCTCGGGGAAATCCGTCGGGTCGATGGAAACGAGATGGTTGGGGACGATGTCGGCAAACTTATCGAACCAGAATGCCGAGATGCGATTGAGTACCTCTCCCTTAAACGGAATCTCGTCGGGAAGAATGAAGTCGAACGCAGAAATGCGGTCGGTGGCGACCATCAGTAGGTTTTCACCGGCATCGTAAATATCACGAACCTTGCCACGGGAATCCGGACGACGCTCCATCGTTGTCACGTGAGTCACTCCTTACCTAAATACGACAGAAATGCGGGTTCTTTCCCGCATGTTTTCGCAAACTCGGAGCGGCAGGGACGCGGCCCCTCCTTCACCGAATAGCGAAAAGCTAGTGCTCCATTGTAGTAGATGCCGCGTCTGCCGTGTGCTCGCGGGGCAGATGAATTGTAAAAGTCGTACCCTTTCCAAGCTCCGACTCCACGGATATGTAGCCATGGTGACGCTCGACGATCTGCTTAGTCACGGCGAGGCCAACGCCCAGGCCGCCAGCTTCGCGGGCGCGGCTGGCATCGGCGCGCCAAAACCGCCCGAAGATGCGCGACAAATCGTCCTTGGCAATACCGATGCCGGTATCAGAAACGGCAATGCTGACGTGCTTGCGGTCACTGAGCACCGACACCACGACCCAACCGCCCTCGGGGGTGTAGCGCATGGCGTTGCTCATGAGGTTGATGACGCATTGCGTGATCATGTCGGGATCGGCCTCGACGACATCGTCGTGACCCTGGGTCTCGTCCGCAAAACGCAGGCGCAGATCGCGGTCGACAAACAGGCGCTCCTGGGCATTGACGATGGAACGCACGAAAGGAACCATGTCC
>JAXKHW010000292.1:0-7861 GCA_036549635.1 Collinsella sp.
GATTTGGGAGGTAAGCCCTGGGGCCTCCTGCGGTAACTAGGGAGGCCGAGGCTATTCGTCTTCTTGCTGCGGATGCCTAGGGTGGGGTGCAGCGTGCATTTTTGGGAGTTTTCAGCAGCCGCGAGTGCCTGCATACTGGATTTTGGGCGAAAAGCAGGCGCCATGAGCCGCATACTGTAAAAATGAGCGATCCTTGAGGTGCCGAGGGCTCATAATCAAGGCTTTCAACGCGGTTTTGTGCACCCATTCCCGCGCCCGCGGACTCCGGGATGCTGAATACTCCGGGATTTGCACGCCGCCCCCTGGGGTACCCGTGGGCAAAAAGCAACCACCCAGCCGAAATATGCATCCGGCGGGGCGGTTTATGCAGTACAGCGGCTGTGGATGCGCATGTCGCTCAGCGTTCTTGCCGACCGATGCAACGTCGTGCGTAGCCCTTAATGTCTTCGGTGAAACCGTCAAGGTCGTCGAGCGTGATAACGTTATCGGAAAGCAAGTTGGCTATCTCATAACGCATGGTGCTGCGGCGAATATCGTTCACAAGCACTCCTGAGGACAGCTTGTCCCTATTGATACGCTCTTCTAACGCCCAAAATCTACTGGACGCTTCACTGCCACCGTTCAGTATCTCGATGTACTGGCCGATGAGCATTTCCATATAGCTTTCTTGCCATTTTGGGAGCAGCTCTTTAAACAGCTTCCAGTCGCTTTCAGTTACCTCGCCCATATTGCCTCCGTTCACCAAACAGACTTAGCCATTCGATTTTTATTCTATTTGGTATTTTCGCTCACAGCCGTGGATGAGGGGACCATCGGTCTTCGAGTTCGAGCTTGAATGAACCGTTTGCTACAAAATGCGCCTAATTACTACGATGATTCGAATGCCTTCGACCATGCCGAAAAGGGTGAAAGTAAAACCGAAGGTAGAAAGCTTGCCGATTTTTGAAAAAGATGGGTGTGGTCGGCCTCATCGAGTTCATCGTAGTAAATCGGCCTTTTTCTTGGCATGCGGCGAGTTAAATGCCAGTTCCCGTGTTGGAATTGCCCTGTCCATTCGTGAGTTGCGGTGAAATCGGGACTGTTAGACGCTCCAAGGTCCTCAACGGTCCGTATTTCACCGCAACTTGGAAGGGGCGAGCGGCGTTGGCCAAGCATTGTTGACGGGTTGGAACGGCTTAGGCTTGTTTGCGGCGCTTCCATTGCTTTCGGCACCAGCACATGAGTGCCTCTATGAAGGGAATCGTGATGAGGATGACCCATGCGGGATGGGGCTGTGCCAAACAAAGCCACATATAGAGGAACCAGGCAATGGCGGCTGTTGCACAGACGACGCCGATCAGCTTGGAGAGATGATGTCGGTCGATAAAGTCGCCCATCGCCTCGTAGACGGGAATCAGAAAGACCAGAAAGAGCCCCATACCCCACGTGCCGCAGATGATGCCGAGCGCGAGATAGGCGAGGACGACAAGTGCAGGAAAGGGAAACTCGTTCCATGCGCGACCGATCTTGGTGTGGAAATGCTTGCCATGATGGTCGAGCTTGTCGTGTGCCTCTTTCCAGCTGGAAAACGTCTCGCCGTCGATGGTGACGGTGCCGTCGCCATTGGTACGCACGCTATGTCCATCGTCCTCTAGCGTATCGATATGCAATCCGCCCGGCCCCACATGGACCTCTTCACCCTTGCGCTCGTTAGCCACGTGGATACCGCTCCAACCAACATGAACCTCTTCACCTTTGTTGGGGTCGACGACGTGAATGCCGCGTGCAAGGGAAATGTCGACAAGTGGCTTGCCGTCAGGATCCACGTGCTCGGTAGAAGACTCGGTGCCTTCAGTCTCGTCGTAATTATTTGCGTCAACGTCATCGTCGGCCGAGGTGTCGACATCGCTAGCCGCTTCCCCATATAGCAACTCATCCAGTGACACGCCATACAGCGCGGCGAGTGCAATAAGGTTATCGGTATCGGGCGAGGATTCGCTGCGTTCCCATTTGCTGACAGCTTGGCGGCTTACGCCCAACTGGGCAGCAAGAGCCTCCTGGGAAAGACCGGCAGCTCTGCGGCGATCGACGAGGCGCTGTGCCATCGCAAGATCCATAGTGGTTCCTTTCATGTGGCGACCGTAATCGAATGAGCCGAGTATGCCGAGAATAACCAGTAGCGACCACCATTTCTAGTTAGAATCTGCCCCAACCCTACCGCAACTACGAGTAGCAACCCCCTAATGGCCTGCCATTTCATGACAAATGTTAGTACGCATAACAGCCAAGAGCCCTCTCAATACGTTGCGGTGGAATAGTTCCTGTTTCATGGCTCTGCTATGCCAAACAGGAACTATTCCACCGCAACTTACTATCAGGCCACGCACCCGCAGAGTAGCTACGGGTGCCTAGGGTAGGATGCGGCGTGCATTTTTGGGAGTTTTCAGCAGCCGAGGGTGCCTGCATACTGGATTTTGGGCGAAAGGCGGGCGCTATGGGTCGCGTTCTGTAAAAAATGGCCAGCTCTTGAGGCGTTGGGGCTCAGAATCAGGGCTTCCAGCGCTGTTTTGTGCGTCCGATCCCGCGCCCGCGGACTCCGGGATGCTGAAAACTCCAGAATTTGCACGCCGCCCCCTGGGGTACCTGCAGGCAAAAAGCAACCGCCCCGCCGAAATATGCAATCGGCGGGGCGGTTTATACAAAAATGCTGCTGCGGGCGCGTCGGCAGCTCGCTAGAACTTGAATCCCAGGACAGGCTACTCGGCGCTTTTGAGGGCGCCGACCATGTCGATCTTGTTGAGGGTACGATTGGTGGCGAGGTTGACGATAAACGTAAAGCCAAAGGAAAGCACCACGGCGAGCACGTAGCTTAGCGGCTCGACCTCGACGTCAAAGTACAGCGACGGCATCTGCAAAATGTACGTAAAACTCTCGGCCAGCAAGCCGCCCAGCGGCACGCCCAGCGCGGCGCCAATCGCCGTGAGAATCAGTGTCTCCTTGTTGACGTAATGGTGCACCTCGCCACGGCGGAAGCCCAGCACCTTGATGGTCGCCAGCTCGCGTTCGCGCTCGGAGATATTCGTGTTGGACAGCGTAAACACCACCACAAACGATAGGCACGCCGCCATAAAGGTCACGAGCACTACGACCGAATTGATAATCGTAAAGTTCGCCTCATAGTTTTCCCAATGCTCGGCCGTACTCGAAATCGTAAGCCAACCGTCACTCTTAAGATTCTTGCTAAACGCAATCTGGTCGGCCGACGAACCCTTAAGCAGCACAAAGACGCCGTTAAGACGTGCGCTTCGACCGAACGCACGCTCATAGGTGCCCTGCGTCATGTAAAGCGTGTTGCCCAGATAGTTAAGCGAAATGTCGCTGACTTTGACCTTGGCAACATTGAGCGACGAATCCTGGACGTGAGCCGTATCGCCCGGCTGAATCCCCAGCACCAGCTGTGAACTTTTACTCAGATACACGTCTCCGTCACGCAAAGGCAGCGGTTCTTTGGACTCATCCTCCAGACGCACGTAATCGCCCAAGTCACTCGTGCGGTCATCGGGCACCACGATCAGCTGCACGGTCTCGCTCTTGCCGCCAAACGTAAAGGTGACGTTGTCGGTCATAATCGGCAGGGTCGAGGTCACGGTCACGTTGAAATCATTGGCCGCGCTGCGCTCATCCAATGCCGCGCACGTCTGCGAAAAATCGTCGGGATTGGCGACCGCCAGCAGGTCGTAGCGCGTGATATGCCCGTACTGTTTGGGCGAAAGCGCCACCGACGTATCGCGAATGCCCATACCGCAGATCACGAGCGCCGTGCAGCCGGCGATACCGAAGATGGTCATAAAAGCGCGCTTTTTGTAGCGGAACAGGTTACGTGCTGCCACCTTGTTCAAAAAGCCCATGCGGCGCCAGATAAAGCCGATGCGCTCAAGCAAGATGCGAGAGCCGGCGCGTGGGGCCTTGGGACGCATGAGCGAGGCCGGGGTCTCGGCCATCTCGTGGCGGCAGGCGATAATCGTAGCGCCCACCACGCCCACGGCAAACAGCGCCACCGAGACGATTGAGGACACGATGTCGTACGAAAGCAACATCTGGGGCAGCGAGTACATGTCGTCGAACACCGTAAACAGGAACAGCGGCAGGCCCACAAATCCGATGATGTTGCCGAGCACGCCGCCGATCAGACATGCCCACAGCGCATAGTCCACGTATTTGGACAGGATGCGCTCGCGTGAATAGCCAAGCGCCTTGTACAGGCCAATAAGCGTGCGCTCCTCCTCGACCATGCGCGTGGCAGTGGTAAGACTGATGAGCACAGCGACGACAAAGAAGATAAATGGGAAAACCGTGGCGATGGCCTCGATCGAAGAACTGTCGCTCTCGACGCTCGAGTAGCTTGCGATGTTACCGCGGTCCTGAATGTACCAGGTGCATTCGCCCAGATCGGAAAGCTCGGCGCGGGCATCGGCAAAATGCTGGTCGGCGGCGGCGCGGCGCTGGTCCAACTCGGCCTGAGCCTGGACGCGCTCCTCGCTGCCCTCGGCCATACGGTTGATGTTATCCTGCTCGATCCCAAAGAGCATGGCGGTCTGACGCTCGGCCGTATCCAAGCTTGTCGGCGTGTCAACCGTCAACTCCTGGACGCGCGCCTTCTCACGCTCCTCGCGGATCTTCTCGATGTTGCCTTTGACCTCGTTGATCTTTGCCGTGTAGGCATCCGAATAGGAGTTAAGACTCTTGGCTCCCTCGACGATCACGTGGACTGCGGAGTAGGAAGAAGATGTCGCGGCATCCTCGCTCACATAGAACTTATAGTCCGCAGCCGAAGCAGCGCGAAAGGCGTTGACTGTCGAGTCGGAGCTCACGTCGGTAGGATCGAGGACCTCGGCCGTAATGGTGTAATCGCCCGCGGCAAACTGATCCTTGGCACTTTGGTTGGACGAGCTCGCGTCATTGGCGGCAAAACTCACCGTATCGCCGAGCTTTTTGCCCGAAGCCTTCAGGAACTTCGAAGTCACCGCGACCTCATCGGCGCTCTCGGGCAAATCGCCGCTCACCAGCACCGGCTGATCGATGTTCTCCTTGGAGAGACTTTGCACGACCACGCGCTCGCGCGTTGTGCCCACGGCGGTGTAGGCGGTCTCGGTGTAGATGCCCTCGACCGTCTCGACGCCGTCGACCTCTTGGATAGCCGCGAGATCGTCGCGCGTAAGGCCATAGGTCGACTGCACGTTAATGTCATAGACATTCTGCTGGTCAAAATAGGCGTCGACCGAATCGCACAAATCCTCGCAGCCCGCCTTAAGGCCGCACATCACGCTCACGCCAAGCGCAGTGATGACCACGATAGATAGGAAGCGCTTAAGACTGCCCCGAATCGTGCGGTAGATGCCACGGCGAAAAACCGTCGGCACCATATCGTTTGAGCTTTGAGCGGTACGGTAGGTCGCGAACTCCCGGTCGCGGCCCGCGTGCTCCGTATCGTGGTTTTGGCTGTTTTGGCAATCTTGGTCCATGGGCGCTACCACTCGATCGTCTCGATAGGCACGGGATTTTGCTGAACCGTCTCGCTCTCCACGCGGCCGCTCTTAAAGCGGATCAGGCGATCGGCCATGGGCGCCAGCGCGGAGTTGTGGGTGATGATAATGACCGTGATGTCCTGCTTGCGGCAGGTGTCCTGTAGCAACTGCAAGATCTGCTTGCCGGTTTTGTAGTCGAGTGCACCCGTGGGCTCGTCGCACAAAAGCAGCTTGGGATTCTTGGCCAGTGCGCGGGCAATGGACACGCGCTGCTGCTCGCCGCCCGAAAGCTGTGCCGGAAAGTTGCCCAGGCGCTCGCCCAGGCCAACCTGACGAAGCGTCTGTTCGGCATCGAGCGAATCGGGGCAAATCTGTGCCGCGAGCTCAACGTTTTCAAGCGCCGTCAAGTTGGGGACCAAATTGTAGAACTGGAAGACAAAGCCGACGTCGGCGCGGCGGTATTCCACGAGCTGCGCCTCGTTGGCAGAGCTCACGTCGCGCCCGTCCACCGTCACGGTGCCGGAGGTCGCCGTATCCATGCCGCCCAGAATGTTGAGCGCCGTGGTCTTGCCGGCACCCGAAGCACCCAGAATGATGGCGAGCTCGCCGCGCTCGACCGTAAAGCTCGCGCCGTCGAGCGCATGAATGCGAGCGTCGCCCTCGCCGTATGCTTTGATGACGTCTTTGAATTCGATATAGGCCATCGATCGGTTCCCATCTGGTCGGATAACTCTTTAGTATTACCCATTTCGCACCGACCAAAAAGGGACAGATTTATTTTGGCAGGTTTTATATGGGGAAACGGCAGCTATAGATGAGGCTACGGGGAGGCAGGGAAATCATCGACGGGGTCAGGCCGACCGCCAAACACAACGCACGCATCTCAATCTGTCAGCCAAATCATTCGAACAGCTGTTCGTTTCTATAATATGATTCCGCTATCTAAGCAGGCCGATACGCAGAAAGGCGGCCAACATGGCGTTCGACTTTAAGAAGGAATGCAAGGAGCTCTACAAACCTGCAAGCAAGCCGAGTATCGTAACTGTCCCGCCTATGAGCTACGTTGCCGTTCGCGGAAAGGGCGACCCAAATACCGAAGGTGCGAGTATCAAAACGCCCTGCCGCTGCTTTACGGCATCGCCTATACCGTCAAGATGTCGAAGAAAGGCTCAAGGAGTATCAAGGGCTATTTCGACTTTGTGGTACCGCCGCTCGAGGGTTTCTGGTGGCAAGACTCCCCGAGCGGCGACATCGATTATGTACGCAAGGACGATTTCAACTTTATCTCGTGCATTCGCCTGCCCGATTTCGTCACCCGAGATGACTTTGACTGGGCAGTCGCGGAAGCCACGACCAAAAAGAAACTTGACTTTTCTGCCGTCGAGCTGCTTAAAGTTGACGAGGGCCTCTGCGTTCAATGCATGCACACCGGGCCCTACGACAACGAACCGGCGACCGTAGGCGCTATGAATGAATACACGACCGAGCAGGGCTATGTCCCCGACTTCTCAGACAACCGTTTCCATCACGAAATCTATCTCTCCGATCCACGCAAATGTGCACCGGAGAAACTTAAGACTGTGGTTCGTCATCCTATCAAGCGCACTGAATAGCGTGGAGCGTCATCTCACGCGCCAGGTTTTAAGCCAGCCAACCAGCCGCCTCCTAGGCCGTCCGGTAATTATCTTGACGCGGCCCGTCGCATCTTATAAGTTTGTTTTGCTAAAGCTGGAAAGCCTCTCAACGATGCGCAACTCCAGCTCTTTTTCTATCAAGAGGCTTAAATGAAATACCGGAAGTCGCGGATATCCATCAACGAACAAATAGCACTATTGACAGAATACAGGGGTCTTAAGTGCTCTGATCAAAGCGAACTCGAGCGAGCTTTGGTCGAAGTCGGCCACTACAGACTGTCGGCCTACTGGTTTCCCTACAAAACCAAATGCAAGTCCGGGATTACCATCTTTCGCGAAGGCACAACATTCGAAACCATCATCTACACGTATGAATTTGACCGAGCCCTCCGGCAGTTAATGTTTGATGCGGTCGGCAGAATTGAGATCTACCTCAAAAGCAGAATTGCCTATCTTGCCTCTGAGGAACGCGGGCCTTTCTGTTACCCAGATGTCACCATAACGAGGCTCAACTCGGCATGCCCATCGGGCTTTGCGCCGCGCTGGGATACGCCGCCGTCTTTGGCAGCGCCACCAATACGCCGCTCGCGCCGATCCTTATTGGCTGCGAAGTCTTCGGCTTTGGCGACTTGCCGAAGTTCTTTATTGTCTGCGTCGTGGCTTACCTGTTCAACATGGATAAGTCGATCTACGCCCTGCAGAAGCGGGCGGAGATGGATGTCC
>JAXKHW010000293.1:0-8582 GCA_036549635.1 Collinsella sp.
CAACTTGAAGCCCTTGCGCTTGCCTACGGAGAGGGTGTCGCCCAGTTTGAGGGCGCTGGGATCGATGTTGTAGCTCTTGGGAGCCACGGCCTTGCCGTTAATCTTGACGCCACCGCCGTCGATATCGCGACGAGCCTGGCCGGCGCTCGCCGAAAGACCCAGGTCCTTGAGCAGGCCGGCGAGGTAGATCTGGCCCTCGTCGTTGACGGTCAGCTCAACGTGCTTCTCGGGGAAGTCGGCGAGCTGGCCCTCCTTGAATACGCGGTCGAACTCGGCCTGAGCCTCGTCGCCGGCGCCGGCGCCGTGGTAGGTGTCGCACAGGTCGCGGCCCAGAGCGCGCTTGAGCTCGTAGGGGTCGGCAGAGCCATCGGCCAGGGCGGCGTCGATCTTGTCGACCTCGGCCGGGGTGAGCGAGCTGGCCAGACGGTAGTACTTGCCGATCATCTCGTCGGGGATGGACATGGTCTTGCCGAACATATCCTTGGGCGCGTCGGTCAGGCCGATGTAGTTGCCATAGGACTTGGACATCTTGCGCACGCCGTCGGTACCCTCGAGCAGCGGCATGGTGAGCGCGATCTGGGGCTCCATGCCCATCTTCTCCATGAGCTCACGGCCAGCGAGCAGGTTGAAGAGCTGATCGGTGCCGCCCATCTCGACGTCGGCCTTGATCTGCACGGAGTCGAAAGCCTGCATCACGGGATACAGGAACTCATGCAGGGCGATCGGCGTCTGAGACTGGTAGCGCTTGGTAAAGTCATCGCGCTCAAGAATGCGGGCGACGGTGAACTTGGAGCACACCTGCAGCAGACCGGCCAGATCCATCGACAAGATCCAGTCACCGTTGTGCACGATGGTGGTCTTCTCGGGATCCAGGATCTTCATGGCCTGGCTCACGTAGGTCTCGGCGTTGGCCTCGATCTGCTCCTGCGAAAGCTGCGGACGGGTGGAATTCTTGCCCGAAGGGTCGCCAATCAACGCGGTACCGTTGCCGATGATGAGGGTGACGTTGTGGCCCAGGTCCTGGAACTGACGCATCTTGCGCAGCGGCACGGCGTGGCCCAGGTGCAGGTCGGGGCTGGTGGGGTCGACGCCGAGCTTGATGTTGAGGGGCTCGCCCTTCTCAAGCTTCTTGCGAAGGTCGGCCTCGGGAACGATCTGCGCGGCGCCCGAGGTGATGATACGCATTTGCTCGTCAACAGACAGCATTGGGTATCCTCCTTTTGCTATAGCACCCTCGCCGAAAACGGCGGTGCTGGAAGTCCATAAACTCTCTTATGATAACAAACTGACGCGACGCGGCACCTACGACAGGAAAATCCTCGTCCTGCCGCATGCGTCAATGGCAACTGGCAGACGTGTACCGTCACGCTCGACCAGATAGCGTGCCTGCCGACGACGCAAGCAGTCGCGGCAACGGACCTGTCCCGTCGCATCGGTGGCGCAGACGCCCTCGGCGGTCAGCAGGCAGTGCTCGCACACCATAAGCTCGGGACGGTCGGCGTCGACCGGACCCAAGACGCCGGGTTCAGCAGCCAGTTCGGCAATACGCTCCGCATCATTGCCGAGCAACTCCGCCGGCAAGCACACCCGCCCCGCACCGAGTCCGCGCAGCCAGGTAAGCGTGGCCCGATTCGCGCAGAACACCGGCGCCGCCACGTCAAACGTCACGCCCAGCTCGCGAGCGATCACCACCTGTCCCAGGTTGCGGCAGACGACGCGCCCGGCACGCTGTATCAGTGAGCGGGTCCAGTCAGCGTCACCCGTGCGGCACACCTCGTCAAGCACCACAACGGCGTCGGACAAATCGAGTTCTCCGCGCGGGTCGGCATCCATCAGCTGCCAAGCAAAAACCATGCGAGTGGGAACCGCGCACTCCACCAACTCCGTCGACGCACCGCCATCCACCGCAACGCCCTCAAAGAGCAGTACCTCGACGGCACGCGCAACGGGCGCAATCGCATCCGCCTCGGCCCGCATGCGCTCCAACACTGCCGCCGTCTGATCCAACACGCCGGCGCTGCGAATCAGGTACACCTCGCAGCCCGTGTCCACCTTACGCTTGCAATGCACGACGACGCGCTTCCCCGCTGCGGCATCCACCGGGCAGGGCACCTGCGGCCAGCGCTTGGGCACATCGGGACGCGCGTCGACACCCGGATAAAACCGGATCTCGAGCATGTCACCCGCCGCCACGGCGGCGTCGAGCTCAACGGTCACCTCTTCGTGGCCCACAGCGACCAAGCGCCCCACGCGCACGCCCTGGTTAATCGCGCGCTCAAAGCTCATCAGCTCGGCACCCGAACGCCCTCGCAGGTACGCATCGGTAAACCCACGGTTAAACGACCTTCCCAGCTCGCGCTCAAGCTCTTCCTCGGCACCGGGATCCCACGCGCCGTCGCACAGCATATCGAGTGCCCGGCGCCACACCCGCACCACGTTGAATACGTAATCGGGGTTCTTCATGCGCCCCTCGATCTTGAGCGACGCCACGCCGGCATCTACAAGCTCGGGCAGATGCGCAATACCCAGATAGTCGCGCGGGCACAACAGGCGATCCCCTTCGACGGCGACAACGCTCTGCCCCGCCTCGTCCACCAGGTCGTACGCCAGACGGCACGGCTGCGTGCAGTCGCCGCGCATCGCCGAGCGCCCACGCCGCAGGGCCGAGAACTCGCACGCCCCCGAATAGCCGATGCAAATCGCACCGTGGCAGAATACCTCGATGGGCACGCCCGTGGCACATAGCGCCGCAATCTCGTCGACCGTCAGCTCGCGTGCCGTCGTCACGCGCTCGACCCCCAGCTCATCGGCGGCAAGCCGCACGGCGCCTTCGCTATGAACGCCCGCCTGCGTGGACAGGTGAATCTCGACCCCGGGAATCACCGTGCGCAGTACACAAGCCAGCCCGGCATCGGCGACAATCAGAGCATCGGCGCCCAGCTCCAGTGCATGAACTCCCAACGCCACCGCATCGGACAGCTCATCGTCAAACACGAACACGTTGAGCGTCACGTACACGCGCACGCCATGGGCATGCGCCACGGCGCAGCCGCGCGCAAACTCGTCATCCGTAAAGCCATGCGCGCTCACGCGGGCGTTAAAGCCGCCCAACCCCGCATAGATGGCATCGGCACCCGCGGCAATGGCCGCAAGCATCTGGTCGAGTCCGCCCGCCGGCGCCAGCAGCTCGGGCAGCGCCGCACCGGCAGCATCCAATCCAGTCTCGTATTGTCCGCTCGGCCCCATCGCCCGAATCGCCATCGGCAAACTCCTTACCAAGGTATGCATTCACTCTGAAAAATGCCGTCTTCCAGCATACACGAGGCCTCGCGCGCCCCGTTTGGTTTATCGTGTAATAACTTATGTCCATCCTGCCCCGACGGCACATCCGCCGTCCGGCACGACATACCTGGAGGTCAATATATGGGTCCTCGCCAACGACAGGGACGCAGCCGTTCAAAGACGCATGCCCTGCCCATAATCCTGCTCTCGTTTTTGGGCTTTTTGCTTATCGCGGGCGTCGCGTTTGGCATCGGCATGGTCGGCAACGTCAACCGCTGGCTGTCCGATCTGCCCGACTACACCGACGCCAACGCGTATCTGGTGAGCGAGCCCACCGAGATCGTCGACTGCAACGGCAACAAGATCGCGAGCTTCTACACGCAAAACCGTAAGTCCATCACCAAGGACGAGGTCTCCCCCTACGTGCTGCAGGGCACCGTTGACGTCGAGGACGAGCGCTTCTACGAGCACGGCGGTATCGACCTGTGGGGTATCGCGCGTGCTGCGGTGGCAACCCTCGGCGGCGGGCACGAAGGCGCCTCGACTATCACCCAGCAGCTGGTGCGCAACACCATCCTGCAGGAGGAGCAGTTCGACTCGACCATCGAGCGTAAGGTGCGCGAGGCCTACATCGCCGTCAAGATGGAGGACATGTACTCCAAAGACGAGATCCTCATGATGTACCTCAACACCATCTATTACGGCCACGGCGCCTACGGCATCGAGGCCGCAGCCGAGACCTATCTGTCCAAGAGCGCCGCCGATCTCACCCTGAGCGAGGCCGCACTGTTGATCGGCCTCCCCAACTCGCCCTCGCAGTACGACCCCACGGTCAACCCCGACCTAGCGCTGTCCCGTCGCAACAAGGTCCTCGACAACATGCTGCGCCTGGGCCACATTACGCAGGATGAGCACGATGCCGCACAGGCCGAGCCCATCACCCTCAACGTGACCGAAATCTCGGGCAGCGGCGTCGATGTATACTCGCAGCCCTACTTTGTCGCCTATGTTAAGCAGCTGCTGGAGCAGGAGTTCTCGACCGACGTGCTCTTTAAGGGCGGCCTGACCGTCAAGACCACCATCGACCCCACGATGCAGCAGGTGGCAGAGAATGCCGTCCGCGAGCAGCTCGACACACTCTCACTCGACGGCCTGGACATGGGCATGGTCGTCGTCGATCCCAAGACCGGCTACATCAAGTGCATGGTGGGCGGCTACGACTACAACGCCGACGAGAACCACGTAAACCATGCCACGGCCAAGCGTCCCGTCGGCTCCACCTTCAAGGCCTTTACGCTGGCAACTGCCATCCAAAACGGCATGAACCCCAACGTCACCCTCAACTGCAACTCGCCGCTCAAGGCCAAGGGCACCACGACCGAGGTCCAAAACTACGCCAACCATAGCTATGGCAACATCACGCTTAAGCAGGCAACGGCATACTCCTCCAACACCGGCTACATCCAGGTGGCGGAAGCCGTCGGCAACAGCAAGATCATCTCACTCGTCAAAAAGCTCGGCATCGATCCCGCCAAGGACAACATCGAGGACGTTCCCGTCATGACGCTCGGCACCGGCTCGATTTCGCCGCTCGAGATGGCCGCTGCCTACGCGACGTTTGCCAACGGCGGCTACTATCGCCAGCCGATCGCCATCACCGAGATTGACTCTCGTACCGGTTCGGTGCTGTACCAGCACACGGACAATCCCTCACAGGTGCTTACCGAGGGCGAGGCCGCCGCGGTCACCGATGTTCTGTCCGGCGTCATGCAGGGCGGCGGTACGGGTGCTGCTGGCGCCCTGAGCGTCAACCAGCCCTATGCCGGCAAAACGGGCACCACCGACAACACCACCAACCTGTGGTTCTGCGGCTATACCCCGCAGCTGGCGTGCGCCCTGTGGACCGGCTATTCCGCGGGCGAGATCCCCATCCAAAAATACGGCACGGACCTGCTGGGCGACAGCACCAACCTGCCTGTCTTCAAGCGGTTTATGAACACCGTTCTGACCGGTACCGAGCGCGAGGAGTTTGCGACCGGAACGGCGCCCACCTACAAGAACAACAGCGTCTGGAAGTTCTACGGCACCAACAACACCAAGAAGACGGAGAACGACGACAAGGACGAGAACGAGGACGAAGAGGAAACCACCACGACGACTACCACGACGACCACGACTACCGAGACCACGGGCGGCGACACCACCGGCGGCACCGGAACGACCGGTGGCTCGACGGGCGGCTCCACTGGTGGTTCGACTGGCGGCGATGGCGGCACGCCTACGCCCACGCCTACGCCCACTCCCGACCCCTCGCCCACGCCTGACGATACTGTTGGCTAGAAATTCATCCGGCCATTAGCAACAAGGCCCCCGAGCAGCCTATTGAACTGCTCGGGGGCCTTTTTAGTTTAAAGCGACCTGATGGGCGGTCTTTATACCGGCAGACAAAAAAAGGGGGCACCGACCAACGTCGATACCCCTTACAAGCCACTATGTCAGCACGCACGGTGCCGAGCGCACGACCCGCACGCCTACTTGCGAGAATTGCTCAGCTTATTGATCAGCGCCTCAAGACGCTCGCCGTCCTCGGCCGTCTGGGCAATAACCAAAATCGTATCGTTGCCGGCAAGCGAGCCAAGCACATCGGGCAGCTCTGCCGCATCAACGGCGGCGGCGATGCCGGAAGCCGTGCCAGGCTGAGCCTTGATCATAACCAGATTATCGGTGCGCAGAACGCCCGTTACGAGCTCGGAAACCATACGCTGCAGGTGCAGGTCCTCTGCCAGAACATAGATGCCCTCAGGGAGCTTACGCAGCCCCATATCGGCAATATCGCGAGAGACAGTCGCCTGCGTGCAATCAAAGCCCATAGCGCGGAGCTCATCGACCAGCACGCGCTGCGTGCGGACGTCCTTATTGCGCACAATATCTCTAATGGCATCCTGGCGCCCATTGCGTTTTTTAGCCATACAAACCCTCTCTCCAAAAGATGGCGGAGACAATCAATCAGTGATTGAATAGTTTAACGCTATTTGAAGGCTTTTGTGTATAAGAACGCATTTCGAAACAATTCTATGCAAGTTTGTTTCGAAATGAGCCGTTTAGGCGGTTTTTGCGCCCGTCCGGTTAAGAAAAGCTGCCAGATGCGTACACATCACGCAGCGCGCGGGCTTGGCGCTGGCGATCGGCCCAAACAACAGACCGAGCCCCCGATGGTTATCCTTGAGCGCGGCGACCATCTGACGGGTTCGAGGCGCATCGAGCATATCACGCATGCGGGCGGAACGCTCGATTGACGACACCCCATGCGGGCTCAGACACAAATTCTCGATGCAGGCGACCAGACCGGCAAAGTAGAACTTTTGGCTTGCCAGCTTGAGCCGACCACCGCTATCTGCTTCCGAGAGTGAGCCCGCAAGCTCGTCGAGCGCTCGGGTGTCATCGGATACCTTGGCATACATGGTGGGATCAAAGGCATCTGTAAGCTTAGGTGCCGCCGCGTGGAAACAAGCATCGCCGCAGCCGGACACGCATCGTGTCTGCGAAAGCGCGCATGCCATAAACTCAACCGTACGGTACGCCTTGCCGCGCGACAGGCATGCCTCAAACAGCGGACGGCTATACATCACGCCAGAGGTCTGAGCGACTAGGCCGCCCAAAATCAACTGGGGCAGCCCAGTCACCATAGAAGACTCGTCTTCTATGGCAATAGAGGCAGCATCCAAGACGCGCGAATGGCGTTCTCGATGTGCATCATAGCGGTCGAGCGACACCGTGGGGAACACTATGTCTGCCGCAGTATCGCACGCGATATCGACCATCTTGGAAAGGGACTGCGGAGCAAACCACTCATCGGCGTTCATAGCGATGATTTGAGAGCCGCGCGAGACAGCAAAACCGGCACGAAGGCAAGCGCCGCGCTTCGCGTCCTCGACGTCAATCAAATCAATATGGATGTCCCTGTCGGCAGCAACTTGAAGCGAATGGCGCACACCGGGCGCAGCATCGCGGCAAACAACGACAATCTGCAAATCGTAGAGGTCTTGGTTCTGGATACTCTCGAGCGCACGCATCGCATAGCTGGGCGAACCTTCTACCACAAGGATCACCGAAAGTCGCGGATGCGAGCCACGTCGAACCAAGTTATCCGTCCTCTCGACAGCAATGAATCAAACCGTGGTTCATGGTACACCCCGGCAATAAAAGCAATGAGACACCGGTTGTATTGCACGCCAAGAACAGATGTTGCACACGCGCAGCCCACAGATAATGGGTGTCGACGCACGACGCGTCGAGCCCTCCCCTAGTCGAGCACGACAAGCTCGGCGGGATCGTAATCCACGCCCATAAACGTAAGGCCGCAGGCAGGAGCCGTGGGGCCCGCAGCGGTACGGTCGCAAGCATCGATGACCTCGCGCATCCACTCGGGTTCACGGCGATGCATGCCAATGTCGACAAGCGTGCCCACGATCGTACGGACCATCGAATGCAGGAACGCATTGCCCTCGATGGTAAACGTCAGGATGTCCTCGCCAAACGCAATCTCATGGCCAAACTCGGCACGCATCACGCAGCGATGCGTGGGCTTGCCAACGGCCGAGGCAACCTTGCAAAAGCTCTTAAAGTCCTGCTCGCCCAAGAGCGCAGGGCATGCGGCAGCCATGGCCTCGACATCCAGGGGGTAGCGATGCCACCACACCGCACCGCGCGAGAGCACGGGGCGTGCATCGCGATCGGCAATGCGGTACGTATACGTGCGGGACCGCGCGTCAAAGCGCGCGGAAAAGCCCTTACGGGCCTTGTAGACCTCGTTTATGGCGATATCTTTAGGCAGGAGGGCATCCATAGCCCTCATCCACCTACGGCGCGTACACGCCAGCTCAGCGTCCGTTACGGGCACGCTAATATACTGCGCTACCGCATGCACACCGGCATCGGTACGCCCCGCACACGTCAGATCGATTGGGCGGCGCAGCAGCGTCTCAATAGCGCGGCGCAACTCGCCCGCAACGGTCGTCTGGCCCGGCTGCTCGGCAAATCCGCTATACGACGAGCCGTCATAGGCAACACGGAAAACGAGCGTGGCGTCGAGCTCGGGAATCGAATTGAAATCAGACGGCGCGGTCATGGGCGCTCCCAACAAACAGGCAATGGCATTTCGACAAAAAAAGAGGGGTACGCGAACGTACCCCTCGAATATAGCCTATGCAGACGGATTGTCTACTCAGCGGTCTCCTCAGCAGGAGCCTCCTCGACAGCCTCGACCTTCTTGGGAGCAGCGGCCTTCTTAGGGGCCGGAG
>JAXKHW010000294.1:0-1968 GCA_036549635.1 Collinsella sp.
TATTCTGTCCCAGCGTTGCGAGGTCGCGACCGTCGAGGACGAGTCGGTGGCACAGGACCTGATCGATACCATCAAGTCGCTCGACGATGCCGGCTGCCTTGCCGCCAACCAGATCGGCGTCACCAAGAAGGTCTGCGTCTACCTGGACGATGCCGGCGAGCCCCATGTGCTCTACAACCCCCGTCTGGTGTTTGGTCTGGGCGCCAGCAAGATGGAGGAGAGCTGCCTGACGCACGAGGAGGTCACCAAGTCCACGCGCTACATCAAGTGCAAGGTTGCCTTTGACCAGATCGTCGACGGCAAGATGCGCGAGCGCAAGCAGGACTTTGTGGGCTTCGAGGCTCAAATGATTCAACACATGATTGATCACTGCTTAGGCAAACTCGTCTAGAGCGGTTCAATTGGGGACCGAATTTGCGGTCTTTGAGCCCGGGTATGACGTTGTTGTCATGTCCGGGCTTTTGTGTTTAGCGTCTTTTTGTTTGGTGACAATAAGCTTAGCAAGAACGTAAGGCTAGGAGGCGCTATGTGTACGAGTATTCGATTTACCGATAATTCTGGCCACATGTATCTGGGCCGCAACCTCGACTGGAGCTTTGACTACGGCCAACAGGTTCGCGTGATGCCGTGCGGGTTTCACATTCCGTATTCGTTTATCGATGACGCGACAGCGGCACACGCGGTGATCGGTATGTGCATCGATTACAAGAACTACCCTATGTTCTTCGACTGCGGCAACGATGCGGGCCTCGCCGTGGCGGGTCTCAATTTCCCGGGTTATGCCGAGTATGCCGAGGACCCTGTCGACGGCAAGACCAATATCGCGGCCTACGAGTTTCCCCTCTGGGTGGCAGCGACGTTTTCGACGGTCGACGAGGTCGAGGCTGCGCTGCGCGATACGGTGATTGTTGCCAAATCTGCAGGAGAGGGGCTGGGCGTGTCGCTGCTCCATTGGATTATCGGCGACAGCCAGCGCAGCATCGTGGTCGAGATGATGGCTGACGGCCTGCATGTATACGACAATCCGGTCGACACCCTTGCCAACCAGCCGACCTTCCCGTGGCACATGGAAAACCTGCGCACCTATATCACGGCCACAAGCGATTTTCCGCAGACGGCGACATGGCGTGGCGCCGAGCTCAAGCCCTATGGCGCGGGTGCCGGCATGCGCGGCATTCCGGGTGACTGCTATTCGCCGAGCCGTTTTGTAAAGGCGGCGTACCTCAATGCCAATTACCCGCAAAAGGAGAGCGAGACCGAAAACGTCGTTCGCATGTTCCGCTCGCTCGAGGGCGTGGTGATGATCGAGGGAGCGTCCAGGATGGGCGATGGCAAGTTCGAGAAGACTATCTACACCGGATGCTTTAGCGCGCGCACGGGCAATTATTACTACGCGATGTATGGGGATCCGTCGATTCGCTACGTGAGCCTGATGGATGCTGAAGGCGCGAGCCCCGATAGGCTCGTGGTTCCCGAGCCGCGCCGTTCGTAGCTCACCGGTCCGTTGCGACATAAAACGGCCTCGCACCTCTTATGAGATGCGAGGCCGTTGTCGTCAATGGCTGGTGGCGTGTTAGAAGTTGGCGTCGTTGAACTGGGTGCTCTCGAGTCCGTCGAGTTGCTGTTCGGGCGTATCGGCGACGCTCTCGAGCAACTCGGTGGGATCGACGTTCATGTCCTTACCGGCTTCGTTGCCGTTGACCAAGTCGTCCGAGAAGATGTCGACTTCCATTTCCTCGGCCTCTTCGATCTGAACCTCGAGCGGCACCTGGGTGCGCACGAGCTTAACGGCCGGGCGCATGCGGGCAAACAGCGGCACGTACTCGATGATGATGGCCGAGTTCTCAAGACCGTACCAGCGTGCCGGGCTTCCGCAGGCGCGGCGGACGGCGTACTTGATGGCCATCACGCGGTGGTCATTGCGGTTGATGTCCGTTTCGGGGGCAAGCATCTTGCGCAGCATACAAA
>JAXKHW010000295.1:0-2691 GCA_036549635.1 Collinsella sp.
ACTTTGACACGCACGCCACCGGTGAGCTGCGCCGTATTGTAGACGGATGCGCCGCCTCCACCGAGACTTTGCTCGCACACATGCTGCCCGATATCGCAGGCGCCACCGCCATGGTCGCAGGCCTGCTCGTGCTGCTTTTCGCGCTCGATTGGCGTTTGGGGGCGGCATGCCTTATCTCGGTCGTCGTTTCGTTTGGCGCCATGGCCACCATGATGAGCGGCAAAGGCGCCGAGTTCATGAAGGCCTACATGGGAGCGCTGGTCAAGATGAACAAGACCGGCACCGAATACGTACGCGGCATCCCCGTGGTCAAGGTGTTTCAGCAGACGGTCTACTCCTTTAAGGCCTTCCACGATGCGATCGCCGAATACGCCGACATGGCACAAAACTATGCGGGCACGTTCTGCCGAGGTCCGCAGGTACTCAACCTTACCGCGCTCAATGGTCTTGTGGCATTCCTGTTGCCCGTGGCGTTGCTGTTGGCGCCAGGCGAGACGGACTTCGCGCATTTTATGGCCAACTTCACGTTTTACGCGATATTTTCGGCCGTGGTACCGACGGCCATGACCAAACTCATGTTTGTGGGCGAGGCCTCTCAGATGAGTGCCGATTCGCTGGCTCGTATTCGAAGCGTCATGGATTCCAAGCAGCTCTCCGTGCCCGCACAACCCAAGCACCCTGCCGGCGGCGACGTGCGATTTGAGGACGTGAGCTTTACGTACGAAGGTGCCGAAGCACCTGCCGTTAGCCATGTGAGCTTTAGCGTTCCCGCTGGTAGCACCCTCGCCCTGGTGGGTCCCTCGGGTGGCGGTAAGTCAACCTGCGCAAGCCTGATCCCGCGTTTTTGGGATGTTTCCTCGGGTCGAGTGCTCGTAGGCGGTGTGGACGTTCGCGATATGGACCAGCACGAGCTTATGGACCAGGTCGCCTTCGTGTTCCAGACCAACCAGCTGTTCCGGCAAACACTTGCCGATAACGTGCGCGCCTCCAAGCCTACGGCCACTGACGACGAAGTGCGTGCGGCCCTCTCCGCAGCTCAGTGCGACGACATTGTGGCCAAGCTCCCACAGGGCATCAATACCATGCTCGGTGCCGGCGGAGCATATCTTTCGGGCGGCGAGGTCCAGCGCGTGGCACTCGCCCGCGCGATCCTTAAAGACGCGCCTATCGTGGTGCTCGATGAGGCCACGGCGTTTGCCGATCCCGAGAACGAGGCGCTCATTCAGCGCGCCTTTAGCAAGCTGGCGGCGGGTCGCACGGTCATTATGATTGCGCACCGGCTTTCGACCGTGGTGGGCGCAGACCAAATCGTGGTGCTCAACCAGGGCAGCGTGCAGGAGTCGGGTACCCATGCCGAGTTGCTGTCCCAAGAGGGTCTGTATGCCAAGATGTGGGCCGAATACGAACAGGCCGCGAGTTGGAAGATTACTGCTACGACCGCGGATACCGCCGTCGCGAAGGGAGGCGAGGCCTAAATGTTCGCCTCATTCCAAAAGAAGTATTTCCTATCCGATAAAGGCGTCGCCGGCGTAAAACGCGGCATTTTCTGGACCACGCTCACCAATCTCATTACCATGGCCGGCATGGGCTTTCTATTCCTGGTTATGGCCAGCTTTGTCGAGCATCTCGCCAGCGGGGCTGACCTGCCGGATGCCCTGCCGATCGTGGGCGGCCTCCTGGTCTTTTTTGTGTTGCTCTTCGCTTCTAACTGGCAGCAGTATTACTACACCTACTGCATCTTTTACGAGGAGTGCGGCAAGCAGCGTATGGAGATTGCCGAGCGCTTGCGCAAACTGCCGCTGTCGTTTTTTGGCCGTCGTGATCTGGCCGATTTAACCGAGACCATCATGGGTGACGTCCAGGCCATGGAGCACGCCTACAGCCACGTGCTGGGAGAGCTTTGGGGTGCCATCATCGCAAGCGCCATTGTGTTCGTGGCGTCGCTGTTCTTTTGCTGGCAGCTGGCGATCGCGGCGTTTTGGAGCGTTCCCGTGGCCTTTGCCGTGCTGTATCTAACGCGCGGCCCCATGACTCCGGTGTTCGATCGCGTGCGCGCCGAGAAGGTCAAGGTTACCGAGGCGATTCAAGAGACGCTCGACTGCGTTCGCGAGATCCGCGCCACCAACCAGGAGGCCCATTATCTTGAGGGACTCAACGCCGTGATCGATGCCGAGGAGCGCGAGACCACCAAGAGCGAGCTCGCTAACGGGCTTTTGGTCAACTCCGCCTTTGTCATCCTGCGTCTGGGCATTGCCACCACGCTGGTCACGGGCGCCGCGATGGTCGCCTCCAGGCAGGTCGACTTTTTGGTGTTGTTTGCCTTCCTGCTTATGGTGAGCCGTATCTATGCACCCTTTGACCAGGCGTTAATGTTAATGTCCGAGCTGTTTGCCGCCGAGTCGTCTGCCAAGCGCGTGCGTTCCATCATGGAAGAGCCTGTGGCGTGGGGCAGCGAGAAATTTGAGCCCGTGGGCCACGATGTGGTGTTCGATCACGTGGCATTTGGCTATGGTGCGGGCGAGGACGGCCGTGCCGGCGAGAAAGTTCTTACCGATGTAAGCTTTACCGCCAAGGAAGGCGAGGTCACGGCGCTGGTCGGTCCTTCGGGTTCCGGTAAGTCTACGGTGAGCCGCCTGGCCGCGAGCCTTTGGGATGCCACTGCGGGCAAGGTTACCGTGGGCGGTGTGGATG
>JAXKHW010000296.1:0-4181 GCA_036549635.1 Collinsella sp.
CGGCCGCACCGGCGTCACCGAGGAGGACGAGTCGGTCGCTCGCATGCTCAAGCGCTGCGACAAGCCGGTCTTTCTGCTGGTGAACAAGCTCGACAACCCCGATCGCGAGAACGACAGCATCTGGGAGTTCTATTCGCTCGGTATCGGCGAGCCCACGCCGCTCTCGGCCCTGCACGGCCACGGCACGGGCGACCTGCTCGACGACATCGTGGCCCTGCTTCCCGAGGAAGAGGACGAGGTCGCCGATGAGTTCCCCGACGCGCTGAACGTCGCCATCATCGGCCGCCCCAACGCCGGTAAGTCTTCGCTGTTCAACCGCATCCTGGGCGCCGACCGCTCCATCGTGTCCAACATTGCCGGCACCACGCGCGACGCCATCGATACGGTCGTCGAGCGCAACGGCAAACACTACCGCATGGTCGATACCGCGGGCATTCGCAAAAAGAGCACCGTGTACGAGAACATCGAGTACTACTCCATGGTCCGCGGCCTGCGCGCCATCGACCGCGCCGACGTGGCGCTGCTCGTCGTCGATGCCTCCGTGGGTGTTACCGAGCAGGATCAGAAGGTCATGGGCTTGGCCATCGAGCGCGGCTGCGCCATCGTGGTGCTGCTCAACAAGTGGGACCTGCTCGACGATGACCGCAAGCGCGAGGCCTGCATGGAGACCATCGACCGCCGTCTGGGCGTCATGGCTCCCTGGGCTCAGTACCTGCGCATCTCGGCCCTGACCGGCCGCAGCGTCGAGAAGATCTGGGCGATGGTCGATGCCGCCGAAAAGACACGCTCACAAAAGATCAGCACCTCGCGCCTCAACACGTTCCTCACCGACCTGCGCGAGTTCGGTCATACCGTGGTGGACGGCAAACGCCGCCTGCGCATGCACTACGTGACCCAGACGGGCGTCAACCCGCCGACGTTCACGTTCTTCGTCAACCACAGCGACCTGGTCAATGACACCTACCAGCGTTACGTGGAGAACCGCATGCGCTCGACCTTCGACTTCGCCGGTACGCCCATTCGACTCTTCTTTAGGAAGAAGGAGCAAAAGGATGCTTAATCCGATCCTGCTGACCGCCATCTGCGCCGTGGTCTCGTTCTTTATCGGGGCGATTCCGTTTGGCCTGATCCTGGGCCGCGTGTTCAACCACACCGACATTCGCAAGGCGGGCTCAGGCAACATCGGCACTACCAACGCATTGCGCGTGGCCGGCCCCAAGGTGGCCGCGATCACGCTGCTGCTCGACTGCCTTAAGGGCGCCATCTGCGTCCTTATCGCGCGTCCGCTCATCGCGAGCGTGGGCTATGGCTTCCCTGTGAGCATCATGGCTCCCGGAGCCGCTGGCGACTGGATGCTCGGCGTCATTTGTCTGGCTGCCGTGTGGGGCCACATCTTCTCGCCCTACCTTAACTTCCACGGCGGTAAGGGTATCGCCGTGGGCCTGGGCGTCATCCTCGCCTGGTACTGGCCCATTGGCCTGTCGCTGCTGGGCATGTTTATCGTGGCCGTCGCCATCACCAAGTTTGTGTCGGTGGGCTCGCTCGCCGCTGCCATCGGACTTCCCATCGCTGCCTGCGCGGTCTTTCCGTACAGCAACCTGGGCCTCAAGTTTTGCATGGCGTTAATCGGCATCACCGTGGTGTGGGCCCATCGCGCGAACATCAAAAAGCTCATGACCGGTAAGGAGTCCAAGCTCTCGTTTACCAAGCGCGTCACCGAGCCCGACGATAAGTAGGAGAGAGTCATGAATGTTGCGCTAATTGGCTCTGGCTCCTGGGGAACCGCCGTCGCCGGCCTTGCCGCTGCGCGAGCCGAGCGCGTGACCATGTGGGCCCATAGCGAGCAGACGGCCGCCGGCATCAATGGCGAGCACCGCAATCCCCGGTATCTGGTGGACTACGAGCTGCCGGAAAACGTTGTCGCCACGGCCGAGCTCGCCCAGGCGCTCGACGGCGCGGAGGCCATCATCTTTGCCGTGCCTTCGACGCACCTGCGCGACGTCTGCCACCAGGCGGCGCCGTTCATCGCGGACGAGACGCCGGTTCTGTGCCTCACCAAGGGCATCGAGCCCGAGTCCGGCCTGCTCATGAGCGAGGTCATCGCCAGCGAGATCGGCAACGAGTCGCGCGTGGCGGCGCTTTCGGGCCCCAACCATGCCGAGGAAATCTGCCGCGGCGGGCTTTCGGCCGCCGTCATCGCCAGTGAAGACCAGCAGGTGGGGGAGACCTTTAAGGAGCTGTTGCTTTCCACGGCCTTCCGCATCTACCTGTCGCAGGACATGACGGGCGTCGAGGTCTGCGGCGCCATGAAAAACGTCATCGCTATCGTATGCGGCATCTCCGCCGGCTCGGGTGCGGGCGATAACACGCTCGCCCTCATCATGACGCGCGGTCTGGCCGAGATCAGCCGCCTGGTACACGCACGCGGCGGTCAAGCCATGACCTGCATGGGGCTTGCCGGCATGGGTGACCTCATTGCCACCTGCACCTCCGAGCATTCGCGCAACCGCACCTTTGGCTTCGAGTTTGCCCACGGTGTGTCGCTCGACGAGTACCAGGCCCGCACGCATATGGTGGTCGAGGGTGCCGTCGCGGCTCGCAGTGTCAGCGAACTCGCCCGTTCACTGGGCGTAGACATTCCGCTCACCTTTGCCGTGGAGCAAACGCTCTACAACGGTGTTACTTTGGATAGGGCGCTCGAGATCCTCACCGACCGCGTCCCCTCTCAAGAGTTCTACGGACTCGCCGACTAGCGCAGAAAGGCTACTACCATGGGTTCCATCAAAATCGCTCCGTCCGTCCTTTCGGCCGACATGGCCAACCTGAAGGGCGAGCTCGACAAGATCGCCGGTGCCGACTACGTGCACTTCGACGTCATGGACGGTCACTTTACCGGCAACCTCACCTTCGGCGTTGACATCCTTAAGGCCGTCAAGCGCTCCACCGATGTGCCGGTCGACGCGCACCTGATGGTGTCGAACCCAGACGAGACGGTCGATTGGTACGCAGACGCCGGCGCCGACATGATCACCGTGCACTACGAGGCTTCCACGCACCTGCACCGCACGCTCACCCATCTGCAGCAGCGCGGCGTCAAGGCCGGCGTGGTGCTCAACCCCGCAACGCCCGTCTGCGTGCTCGAGAGCATCATCGACGTCGTCGATATGGTGCTACTCATGAGCGTAAACCCTGGCTTTGGCGGCCAGAGCTTTATCCCGGGAACGCTGCCTAAGCTGCACGAGCTCAAGGCCATGTGCGAGCGTCACGGCGCTTCGCCCCTCATCGAGGTCGACGGCGGCATTTCTTCCAAGAACATCGCCGAGGTCGTTAAGGCTGGCGCCAACGTGCTCGTGGCCGGCTCCGCCGTATTTAAGTCCGAAGATCCCGCCGCCGAGGTTGCGCTGCTGCAGAAGCTGGGCAACGAGGCTGCACAGGAGGCATAAACCCTTATGACCGCAGGTCAAAACCGCATACCCGTGAATCTTGACTATGCCGCCTCGACGCCCATGCGCGCCGAGGCGCTCCTTGCGCAGCGCGAATATGACGACAGCGAGCTTGCCGGCGTCAACCCCAACTCGCTGCATTCGCTCGGCCGCAAGGCCGCCGCGCGCCTGGAGGTGGCACGTCGCGAGATTGCTCGCAGCTTTGGCGCGCGCGTTCGCCCGTCCGAGATCATCCTTACCAACGGCGGCACCGAGGCCAACCAGCTGGCGCTGCTCGGTCTTGCCGAGGGCGCTCGTCAGCGCGATCGCAAGCGTAACCGCGTGATCGTGTCGGCGATCGAGCACGATTCGATTCTGGATAACCTGCCGCTGCTGCGTGCCGCCGGCTTTACCGTCGACCTGGTGCAGCCCTGCCGCGCGGGCTACATTGAGCCTGCCGCGCTTGTCGAGCTGTTAGGCGACGACGTGGCACTCGTGAGCATCATGGTTGCCAACAACGAGACCGGCGTGGTGCAGCCCATCCGCGAGCTTGCCGCGGCCGCGCATACCGTGGGCGCCCTGTTCCACACCGATGCCATCCAGGGGTATCTGCACATTCCGCTCGATGTCACCGAGCTGGGAGTTGACGCCATGACCGTTGCCGCGCACAAGATCGGTGGCCCCGTGGCATCCGGCGCGCTCTACCTTAAGAGCCGCACGCCGCTGCGCCCGCGCATCGTTGGCGGCGGACAGGAGGCC
>JAXKHW010000297.1:0-3859 GCA_036549635.1 Collinsella sp.
CCGCGAGGGTGGCCGGACGCTGCTTGCATGGCGCGGCGCTCCGTGGCTTCGCCGCGTTTCATGGCCATACCTCAAGCGGCTGCCAGAGCCACATTGCAAGCCGCGCGGGGTGCCTCCTGTGAACTCCGAGCAAAGGCGGGCGACGCGCCGCAAGCGCCGCGAGGAGAAGCGCGCGCAGGCCAAGGCCGAGCGCGTCAAGGCGTGCACGCTTGATACCGTGGCCGACCTCAACAGCCTGTGCAAGGCTTCAAAGCAGGCCGCGCGGGGCGTCATGTGGAAGTCGTCCACGCAGAGGTACATGAGAAGCTACCTGCGCAACGCCGTCCTGTCCCGCCGCGACCTTTTGGAGGGGCGCGACATATGCCGGGGCTTCATACGGTTCGACCTGTGGGAGCGAGGAAAGCTGCGCCATATCAGCGCCGTACACTTCCCCGAGCGCGTGGTACAGAAGTCCCTGGCACAAAACGCGCTCGTGCCCGCGATCGTGCCCACCCTCATAGCCGCCAACTCCGCGAACATAAAGGGGCGCGGCACCGACTACGCCCTGAGGCTGCTCAAGCGCCACCTGGCCGACCACTGGAGGCGGCACGGCCGCGAGGGCTACATCCTCCTGGGCGACTTCTCCGACTACTTCGCGCGCATAGCGCACGGCCCCGTCAAGGAGCAGGTGGCTGCCGCGCTGCTCGATCCGCGAGTAATCGACCTTGAGCACCGCCTGATTGACGCGCAGGGCGAGGTGGGCCTGGGGCTGGGCAGCGAGCCGAACCAGATATGCGCCGTGGCACACCCCAACCGCATCGACCACTACGTGACCGAGATGCTGCGCCCCGAGGCGTACGGGCGGTACATGGACGACTTCTACCTCATACACGAGAGCAAGGAGTACCTGCAGGTGTGCCTGCTGCTGATAGGGCGCAAGTGCGCCGAGCTGGGCATAGAGCTGAACCCGTGCAAGACGCGCGTGGTGAAGCTGTCGCGCGGCTTCACGTGGCTGAAGAAGCGCATCTTCTACACGGAGACGGGCCGCATAGTCGTGAAGCCGTGCCGAGACTCCATAACGCGGGAGCGCCGCAAGCTCAAGAAGATGGCCCGCATGGCCGCCGATGGCGTCATGACCCCCGAGCAGGTGGAGCAGAGCTACCAGAGCTGGCGCGGCGGCATGAAGCGGCTGGACGCGCACCGCAGCGTGCGGGCCATGGACGCGCTGTACCGCAGCCTGTTCGAAAATCCCGCGGGGGGGGGTTGCTCAATGCAATCCAAACCTGGAGGCGACACGGATGGGAACATGCCCCTACCCTAGCAACGGAAGGAGCGACCCATGACAGAACAGGAAATCGCCGGGGAGATCAACGGCTACAAACAGCAGCTTGAGCAGAGCGACTACAAGGTCATGAAGGCGGTGGAGCGCATCTTCTCCGCATCGTCCATCACCGAGCTGCTCTCGGCCATCGCCGCAGCTGCCAAGGAGGTGGCCGAGATCATCTCGCAGCGCCAGACGTGGCGCGACCGCATCAACGAGCTGGAAGCCATGGAGCCCGACCAGCCGGAAGCGCCGCAGGAGTAGCGAGCGCCCCTTCGGGGGCGCTTTTCTTTTGCCCGGCGACACCTCGCGGACAATCGCGGCAGCGATTCGAGGAGGTGAGAAAACGAATGACCGACGTGCTGGAAATCTTCGCGCCGTACGGCCCAGGGTCGCTTTTCGGCGCGCTGCTCGTCCTAGTGGTCCTGTACTTCGGCAAGCAGTTCCTCGAAGAGTTCAAGGCCCAGAACGAGCGCAAGGCGAACATCGACCTCAAGTGCGAGGAGCGAAAGCAGGACGAGGTGAACGAGCGGGCGCAGCGCGACCGCGAGCGCAGCCAGATGGAGGGCCGCATCGCCGCGCAGATGGAGCGCAGCAACGCGCTGATGGAGGCTATGAAGGCGCTCATGGAGTCCGTCGTGACCTCCAACGAGGTGCTGCACGCCGACCTGGCGAACAGCCAGGCGCGCAGCCAGGGCATGGCGGCGAAGGTCGACCACATCGCCGACCGCGTTGACCTGCTCTACAAGGAATCGGCTCGATAGAAAGGAATCCGAAATGACAGAAATGCAAGCAATCGCAGCCATCGTGCTGTCTTTCGCCGTGCCGTTCGCGGTGCAGCTGATCAAGACCGAGGCCATGACCGGCAAGGCCGCGCGCATCCTGGCGCTAGGCTGCTCGCTCCTGGCGGGCGTCGTGACCGGCTTCGTGGGCGGCGTGCCCGCAGACCCGGGCGCATGGGTCACGTGCGCCTTCGCCGTGGTAGGCGGCGTGCAGGCGGCCTACACGCTGTTCAAGTCGGTGGGCATCACATCCAAGTGGCTCGACGCCCTGTTGGGCGTGACCGTAGGCGGGAAGGAGTAGGCAATGGCTAAACTGTTCATCATCTGCGGCCACGGCGCTGGCGACCCCGGCTGCTGCGCAGGCGGCTGCACCGAGGCCGAGCGCGTTCGCGCCCTGGGCCAGCGAATCAAGGAACTGGGCGGTTCCGAGGTCGAGCTGGGCGATACGTCCCGCAACTGGTACGCCGACGGCGGGCTTAACCGCCTGAGCACCGACGCGCCAGTGGTGGAGCTGCACATGGACGCCAGCGGCATCGCCACGGCCCACGGCGCGCACGTCATCATCAAGTCAGGCTTCGAGCCTGACGAGTACGACAATGCGCTGGCCGACAAGCTGGCGGCGTTCATGCCCGGGCGCTCCGAGAAGCTGGTGCGCCGTTCCGACCTCGCGAACCCGAACCGAGCCGCCGCGCGCGGCATCAACTACCGCCTGTGCGAGAACGGCTTCATCGACAACGACGGCGACCGCGAGAAGTTCAACGGCAACCTGGACGAGCTGGCGCGCATCTACCTGGAATGCTTCGGCATCACTGCTGGAAGCGCCCCCGCAGCCGTCCCGCAGCCGCAGCCTGCGCAGCAGGAAACGACCGAGAACTTCGGCGGCACCTACCGCTGCACTGTGAACTACCTGCGCGTGCGCGACGCCCCCGGCCTGGGCGGCACCGAGGTGGCGCACTATTCCAGCGGCGAGACCGTGACGCTGGATAACTGGTACAAGATCGCCGACGGCTACGTGTGGGGCCGATACACGGGCTACAGCGGCGCAACGCGCTACATCGCCGTGGGCAAGGCCACGGGCAAGCCAGAGGCCGACGACTATCTGGTGAAGGTGGGATAGGCCATGCCGTACCCGGGCCCCGCAGACGAGGAGCGCAACGGCGGGTGCGGCCCCATCCTCGCGGCGGTCGTCCTGCTGTTCATCGTCCTGGCCGCCGCCAGCTGCGCGTCGCAGGCCATGGGAGCGCAAGACGTGACCGTGAGGCAAGCTCGCACGGACGGCCCCATATACGACCTGCCCGAGGGCATCGGCCAGGAAATCGTGTGCGACGAGCACAACCGCGAGTACCTGCTGCTGACCACCGAGCAGGGCGGCGTGTTCCTCATGCCGTACCTCGACGAGGACGGCGAGCAGGAGATCATGCCGCAGGCCTAGAACGCAAAGAAGCCGCCCCGTATGGAGCGGCTTCTTTCTATCTGACGAGCAATACGAACGCCCGCCTAACGACGAACACGCGCATGTGTTCGCCTACTGAACAGTTGGTGGAGGCGCGGAGAATCGAACTCCGGTCCACGAAAGCCCCCTGATTGGCATCTCCAAGCTCAGTCGCTGGTTTTGTCTCGGACGCTTTGCGCGCAGCGACACGCTCGCGGCATCCCAACCGGTTCGGTCTTAGCCCGCGCCATACCGATTACGTGCGCAGGAGCATTCCCCTAAAATGACGTCGCGCCGGTGTCGGGGAAATCACCGGGTTGACGCGCCGCTATAAACTAAGCAGCG
>JAXKHW010000037.1:0-3639 GCA_036549635.1 Collinsella sp.
CTGACCGCGTCGACGTAGTAGGCGAGCACGTCGTTGTCGGCCCCCTCCGCGAACCTTATCGACTCGATCCAGGACCAGTGCGCCCGGGTCCAGTTGCCCTTCCTGCGGCCGGTGGGCGTCCTCTCGTCGAAGGCGAGCCCGTGCCTGAGCAGGAACTTGGAGAGCCGCTGCTTCGAGCGCGAGAGGTCGTCCCTCGCGTCCTCGAGCGCCCTGGTCAGGTCGCGGGCGGCCTCGCACTCGTCGTCGGGGACCCACACCTCGACCACGTTGCCGACCGACAGCATGCGGGCGAGGAACTCGGCGTCGTTGCGGTCGTTCTTCCTGCGCCTGTCCGCGCTGGGCTTGATCATCTTCGAGACGGCGCCGACCACGCAGTCGACCCCCAGGCCGGAAAGCCTCTTCTGCAGGTCGAAGCCCGTGACCCCGGACTCGTACACGCACCTGGCCCTGGGGTCCACGGAACGGACCCACTCCGCGACGGCGCCGGCGTCGTAGCCGAAGGTCGCGGCACGTACCTCCCCGGTCATGACGTCGAGGGAGACGGCCTTTATCGAGCGGGCGTGGACGTCGAGGCCGACGAAGGTGGTAGTATCGAGCATGGGAGCCCCTTCCATGAATGCGGCGTGGCCGCCACGGTTGGATTAGACACTCACCATTGTCGGCCTAATCCGCGGTCTTTCATGCAGCAGGGGCTCTCAATGTTTTTATGTCCTGCTCATATCGTCTCTGCCGGCAGTTGGGGACATTCCTTGCGGCTTTTTGCGAAGAGTGTCCCCAGTGACTAGTCGTTTAAGAACGTCCCCAATGACTAGGCGAGGGCGGCCATGATGGTGCGGGCGACGCCGTCGTGGTCGTTGTCGAACTCGGTGATGGCGTCGGCGGCGTCGCGGTCTTCGGGCTCGCCGTTGATCATGGCTATGCCGTGGCCTGCTGCCTGCAGCATGGGAATGTCGTTGATGTTGTCGCCGAAGCCCCAGGCGTCGGCGAGACGCTCGCCCAGGTGCTCGCATAGCCATGTGAGGGCCGTTCCCTTGGTGGCGCCCTCGCCCATGACCTCGATATTCATGGCGTACGAACGCGTGACCTCAATGCCTCCGAGCGTGTCGAGCTCCGCCGCGATGGCGTCGCGATCGGCTGGGTCGTGCCAGTACATGGCGATGCGTTCGAGTGTCTCGACCTCGTCGATCTTACTGTCGATATCCATGTCGATCGGTGTTCGTGTGCGCTTGAGCGAAGCCGCGATGTGGGGGTCGCCGCCGCAGAACTCGTCTAGGCGCTCATAGAGCGAGCGGGGGAGGAAGCACTGGCCGTCGGCGAAGATATCGAAGGTCACATCGTGGCCGGCGGCGATGCGATGGATGCGATGGGCGATGCCACGGTCGAGCGGTCGGCTCAAGATACGTTTGGCGCGTGAGGCATCGGTAGGCGCATCTTCGTCGAGCTGCCAGACGCTGGCACCATTGGCGCAGACCGCGTAGTGCACGGCAGGATGGGCGAGGATAGGCTCAAAGATGCCCGACAGCGGGCGCCCCGTGCAGGGCACAAACTCAATACCGCGGCGCGCAAGCTCGTCGAGCATTGCCCAAGTGGCGTCGCTCATCTGCTTATCGCTCGTCAGCAGCGTTCCATCCATATCGGAAAACACAATCATTCGCTGCGATCCTTTCTACTGGCATAAAAAGCGTGGCCGAGGGCGGTGATGCCCTGGCCACGCTCGGGTTCTATAACGGTCTGCGTCCTAACGATCGGCGAGCGGCTTGTACTCCAGCGGCTCGATAACCGGGCGATACGCGGGACGGATGATGCGGTGCGCGCAGAAGAGCTCTTCCATGCGGTGTGCCGACCAGCCGGCCATGCGGGCGACGGCGAACAGCGGCGTAAAGAGCGTCTCGGGCACGCCGAGCATCTTGTAGATAAAGCCCGTGTACAGGTCGATGTTGGCGCAGATGGGCTTGGTCATGCCGTGGTCGCGCATGACCTGGGGTGCCAGGCGCTCGATACGCTCGATGAGTGCGAACTCTTCGCCCAAGTCCTTCTTGGCTGCCAGCGAGCGCGCGTAACGACGGCACACCTCGGCACGCGGGTCGCTCAGCGTGTAGACGGCGTGGCCCATGCCGTAGATGAGGCCCGTGCCGTCGAAGGCCTGCTTGTCGAGGATCTTGCTCAGGTAGGCTGCGACCTCGTCCTCGTCCTCCCAATTGGAGACATGCGCACGGATGTCCTCGTGCATGGACACGACCTTGGCGTTGGCGCCGCCGTGGCGCGGGCCCTTGAGCGAGCCGATAGCTGCGGCGTAGGCGGAATACGGGTCGGTGGCCGAGGAGGACAGCACGCGGCAGGCGAACGTGGAGTTATTGCCGCCGCCGTGCTCGGCATGCAGCATAAGCATCACGTCGAGCAGCATCGCCTCATCGCGGGTGAACGCCATGCCGCCGCGCAGGACCTGTAGGATGGTCTCGGCGGTGGAGAGGCCGGGCGTGGGGTGCGGCACGTGAACCTCGGAGCCGCGAAGCTTGGCGACCGAGGCCATGTGTGCGAAGGCGGCGATGCGCGGGAGACGTGCGAGCATGGAAATGGCGACGTCGATTTCGTGCTCGGGCGTGATCACGTCTGGTTCGGCATCGAAGGCGTAGAGCAGCAGCACGGCGCGCTGAAGCACATTCATGATGCTCGACGACACCGTGGTCATGGGAAACTCTTTGACGTACTCGTCGCTCAGATGTCTAAAGGCGCCCAGGCGCTCGCAAAAGCCGTCGAGCTCTTCCTTGTTGGGCAGCGAGCCCGTGATAAGCAGATAGGCGACTTCTTCGTAGCCGTAGCGATTCTCGGCCTGGGCATTGTTGACCAGATCCTCGATGCTGTAGCCGCGAAGCGTGAGCTTGCCCTGATCGGGCACGACTTTGCCGTCGACCTTGTTGTAGCCATGCACATCCGAGATGCGGGTAAGGCCCGCGACCACGCCCGAGCCGTCGGCATTGCGCAGGCCGCGCTTGACGTTGTGCTCTACGAACAGGTCCTCGTCGTATGGGGCGGTCGGCAGGCCGTGGTAGAGGTTTTCGCTTTCGGGCGAAATCTGACGGCTCGCCTCGTAATCCAGAACCAGGCGGCTCAGGTGATCGTCGAAGCGGTAGTAGATTTTCTTGGCGTCGTAGGCCATGCGCGCTCCTCTCCGGTCCGCTTTGGGGCCGCGCGCTTGGACGATATGACGTCAAGCTGCCCCGAGCGGCTTGTTCGCTACAGGCGGTACATAAAGTTGAAGACGTCCTCGCGCTGGATGGACACGTTGACGCCCGAAAGCTCGCCGGCCTCGGCCAGCGCCTTCTGCAGCTCGGCGAAGTCGAGCTTGGACTCGGCGGTGTCGGCCAGCATGGTCATGGTGAAGATGTCCTCGATAATGGACTGCGTGATGTCGCGGATGTCGACGTTGGCCTCGCCTAGAACACGGGTGACGCCGGCGACGATACCGGGGCGGTTCTTGCCAAGGACGGTGATGACGATACGGGAGGACGAGATCTCGGCCATGGGAAACCCTTTCGCGTGATTGCGGCGCGCGCGGGGCGCTCCGCTACGGTACAGTGTTCATCATTGTACCTGTCTGGCGCAAAAAAGGCGCGCTCGCTGCGGCGTTACATGCCTGCA
>JAXKHW010000038.1:0-9844 GCA_036549635.1 Collinsella sp.
GGAACCGTTGTAGCTACCAAAGTTGGACAGGAACCAAACCACGACAGTGGACGCGAAGATGACCGTGCCGGCCTTCTTGATAAAGGCCCAGCAGCGCTCCCACACGTGCAGCGCCCAAGAGCGGATCGCCGGGAAGTGGTAGGCGGGAAGCTCCATAACGAACGGCGTCGGGCGACCGGCGAAGAGCTTGGTCTTCTTGAGCATAAGGCCCGAGGCGATGACGGCAAAGACGCCCAGGAAGTAGAAGAGCGGGCTGATCCACGCCGCGGTGGTGGAAGAGTCGCCGATGATGGAACCCATGAGCAGGGCGATGATCGGCAGCTTAGCGCCGCAGGGGATGAACGTGGTAGTCATGACCGTCATGCGGCGGTCCTTCTCGTTCTCGATGGTCTTGGTAGCCATGACGCCGGGGACGCCGCAGCCCGAAGACACGAGCATGGGGATGAACGACTTACCGGACAGGCCAAAGCGGCGGAACACGCGGTCCATGATGAAGGCAACGCGGGCCATGTAGCCGCAGTCCTCCAGGAAGGACAGCATCACAAAAAGCAGGAACATCTGCGGCACAAAGCCGAAGATGGCGCCCAGGCCGCCGACGATACCGTCACAGACGAGCGAATCGACCAGGCCACCGTCCTCGGTGCCACCCGCCACAAGCGCGTCGTGGACCATGGTGGTAATACCCGGAACATACGGGCCATACTGCGCCGGGTCGACCGAGTCAGCGTCGTCACCCGCGGCCTCGACAGCCTCATCGTAGGCGTCGCGGCCCTGGCCGAGCACATACCAACCGTCGGTACCAAAGAGCTGGTCGTTGGTGAAGTCGGTCACCGTGCCGCCCAAGGTAGAAACGGCGATGTAGTACACGCAGAACATGATGACGACAAAGATCGGCAGGCCCAGAATACGGTTGGTAACCACGCGGTCGATCTTCTCGGAGGTGCTCATCTTGGCCGGGGCCTTGGTGAGGCACTCGTCGATGATGTGCGCGATCACGCCGTAGCGCTCACCGGTGATGATGGACTCGGCGTCGTCATCGCAATCCTGCTCGCACTGGGCGACCAGCTGCTCTACGCGAGCAGCCTTCTCCTTAGTGAGGTTGATGAGCTTGCAGGCGTCCGCGTCGCGCTCAAACAGCTTGACAGCGTAGTAGCGGCGCTTGTTGGCGGGAACGCTCGCCGGAAGGTTGTTCTCGATGTGGTCCAGAACGTCCTCGATGGAGGAGTCGAACTTGTGCTCCGGCACCTGGCCCTTGGAAGCGGCGGACTTCTTAACCTGCTCGAACAGCTCCTTGATACCCTTGTTCTTAAGAGCCGAGATCATCATGACCGGGCAGCCGAGCTTCTTGGAGAGCTTGTCCGTGTCGATCTTGTCGCCGTTCTTCTCGACCAAGTCGGCCATGTTGAGGGCAACGACCACGGGCAGACCAGTCTCGATAACCTGAAGCGCCAGGTACAGGTTGCGCTCGAGGTTGGTGGCGTCGACCACCTGGACGACAACATCGGGCTCTCCGCTCATGAGGTAATCGCGCGAGCATTGCTCCTCGGGGCTGTAAGGGGAAAGCGAGTAGATGCCAGGGAGGTCCGTGATGGTAACGTTCTTGTCGCTTAGGAGCTTGGCTTCCTTTTTCTCAACCGTGACGCCGGGCCAGTTGCCAACGTAGCCGTTGGCGCCGGTGATCAGGTTGAAAAGCGTGGTCTTGCCGCAGTTGGGGTTACCCGCCAGCGCGACATGGATCTGAGAATCCGCCATTCAATCCTTCTTCCTTGTGTGCCTGCGCTGCTTTCTCCGCGCAGGCTGGATAATGTGCTTCAAAGATGCTGCATTAAGTTAGAAAAACCTAACTTTATCTGCAGAAATATGCGCCACGAGCCCTTACTGGACCTCGACGACGGCGGCCTCCTCCTTGCGGATGGAAAGCTCGTAGCCGCGCACGTTGATCTCGACCGGATCGCCGAGCGGTGCAACCTTCACGACCTTGAACGAAGTGCCCTTGATGAGCCCCAGGTCCATAAGGTGGCGGCGAAGCGCACCCTCACCGTGAAGCTTGACGATGGTAGAGCTCTCGCCCACCTTAACGTCACCCAACGTCTTCATCCTCTTGTCCCCCTTTCGGTTTTTATGAAATGCTGCAGACTAACCGACGGTCATGATGTGCATGGCAACCTTGGAATCGATACCAAAGCGTGCGCCCAGCACGGTGACGATGATATTGGCGCCACTCGAGCTCACCACGTGGATTTCGTTGCCCTCGACAAAGCCGAGGTCCTTGAGGTGGTGCTTCATATCCTCATTGCCCTTTACACGAGACACGCGCACGGTTTCGCCCGCTTTTACCATCGAAAGCGGCATTGCCGGCATCTGCGGTCCGCAAGACATGAGTGGCTCCTAACGTCAGTTCGTCCTCAACATCGACGCGGTAAAAGTTAACCACGCCTATGTTCGCTTTAGTAAACTAACACGTGGTTAACTTTTTGGAAAGGGTCCCCATTCAGATTTCGAAAAAGTTTCCTATACGAAACAAAAGGGCGCGGCAAAGGACCATCCTTTACCACGCCCTGTCATGCTTAAAGCGAGAGATTTCTGATCGATGTGACACAGGAGGCCTCATCCACGCCCGAAACGCGGAAGATGATGTCCTCGCCGCACTCGCCGTAGAGAGCCATGAGTCCCATGACATCGCGGCCATCCGTGTGGCGATCGCCGATGCTGACTGACACGTCGCTACGATGCTTGGCAATGATGTCATAGAGCAACGCAACCGGGCGGGCATGTAATCCCAACGGATCTTTAATCGTCTTTGTAAACTCGACCATGTCCCCTCCCACGACATCGCACATCGGCCGGCAAAACCCAGCCACGTGGTAGTTATTGTAGCGTTAGATGCTTGTTGAGGGTGGGACGGAAACCGCATCCCATTTCGAGCGTCAATGATGGGACACAGTTTCCGCCAGAAGGCTCAACCGGAAAGTGCGTCCCATTATTTGGCTGGATTCTGGGTCGCAGTTTCCAAAAGGACCCTGTTTGGGAAACTGCGACCCGTTTTGGACGCAAATTCCGGGTCGTAGTTTCCGCGGCGGCCGGTCATCCCATACCCTCGCAACATCGGCGCATAAAAAAAACGAGGGAAGGCACACGTCCTTCCCTCGTTGCGGGCAATATGTAGCCGCTCGCCTACATCAGGCGCAGGCTGACGTCCTTGAGCTGGGCGCCACTAACGGCACTCGGGGCGCCCGACATGAGGTCGGAGCCGCTGGCCGTCTTGGGGAACGCCATGACGTCGCGGATGGAGTCGGAGCCGGTGAGCAGCATGCACACGCGGTCCAGGCCCAGAGCAAAACCGCCCATCGGGGGCGCACCAAACTTGAGCGCCTCCATGAGGAAGCCAAACTGAGACTCGGCACGCTCCTCGGTAAAGCCCAGGAGCTTGAGCATGGACATCTGCATCTCGGCGTTGTGGATACGCATACCGCCGCCGCCGGCCTCAAAGCCGTCCATGACAAAGTCGTAGGTGCACGAACCGGCTGCCAACGGGTCGGCCTCGATCTTGGCGATGTCGGTCTCGGTCGGCAGAGTGAACGGCTGGTGCTCGGCAGCGTAAGCCTTACGGTCCTCATCCCAGTGGAACAGCGGGAAGTTGACGACCCACAGGAAGTCGTGGCCCTCGCGCTTGATCTCGAGCGCGTTGGCCATGTGAGAACGCATGCCGCCCAGGATCTCGTCAGAGAGCAGGCGCGGGCCGGCGGCAAACATCACAAGGTCGCCGGGCTCGACGTCCATGCGCTCGCGCAGAGCCACCATCTCCTCGTCCGAGAAGAACTTGACGATGGGGCTGTTGATGGAGCCGTCCTCGCGGAAGGCGATCCATGCCAGGCCCTTGGCGCCAAACGTGGAAGCCACGCCGGCGAGCTTATCGATCTTGGCACGTGCCCAGGCACCGGCGCCCTTGGCGTTGATGGCCTTGACGACAGAGCCCTCTTCGTTTGCAGCGGTCGCAAAGACCTTGAACTTGGAGTTGGCAAAGATGTCGGTCAGGTCGACCAGGTGCATGCCATAGCGGGTATCGGGCTTGTCGGAGCCATAGGTATCCATGGCTTCCCAGTAGTCCATGCGACGCAGCGGCGTGGGCATCTCGACACCCATGCGACCGAAGGCGTCGGACAGGACTTCTTCGAGCGCGCTCATGACATCGTTCTGGTCCACGAAGGACATCTCGATATCGACCTGGGTGAACTCGGGCTGACGGTCGGCACGCAGGTCCTCGTCGCGGAAGCACTTGGCAACCTGGTAGTAGCGCTCAACGCCACCAACCATGAGCAGCTGCTTCAGAAGCTGCGGGGACTGCGGCAGGGCGTAGAAGTTGCCCGGCTGAATACGGCTGGGAACGATGAAGTCGCGAGCGCCCTCGGGCGTGGACTTAAACAGGGAGGGCGTCTCGACCTCCATGAACTCACGGTTGTGCAGCGCCTCGCGAATGGCAAAGGTGAAGTCGGAGCGCAGCTTGAGGTTGGCCATCATCTCGGGACGGCGGAGGTCCAGATAGCGATAGCGCAGACGGGTGTCCTCGCTGGTCTCGATGCCGTCCTCGATCTGGAAAGGCGGGGTGACAGACGTGTTGAGCACCTCAGCGTGGTCGGTCAGGACCTCGATCTCGCCGGTCGCGAGCTTGGTGTTGGTGGTCTCCTCGCCACGAGCGCGCACGACGCCGTGGATCTTGATGGGCCACTCGGGACGCATGGTCTCGGCGATCTTAAAGGCGTCGCCGTCGGAGTGCTCGGGGTCGAAGGTGAGCTGCGTGATGCCCTCGCGGTCGCGAAGGTCGCAGAAGATAAGGCCGCCGTGGTCGCGGCGACGGCTCACCCAACCGGTGAGGGTGACCTCTTCGCCCACGTTCTCGCGGCGAAGCTCGCCGCAGGTACGGGTGTGCATGGAATGCTCGTCGATGGGACGGGTCTGGCTCATACCAGTGATCCTCCTTTATGGATCTGTGCCGCCCCGTGTCGTTCCGGGCGGCGTCGTACAGATTTGCCCAGCCTGCGTAAACCGCGCAGCCAGACATGGCGTTCTATCTTATCGCACCTGTGTCGATGTGCCGCGGAAAAGTGGCTCCTGCCCAAAGACTTGACGGAGACGAAACAATTGACGCACCGCGGCCGTCGCCAAGGCGCGCCACGTGCGACAATATGCCCCAATAAAACAGCACTTGGAAAGGCCCGTCATGACTGCACGCCTCATTGTTATGGATATCGACTCCACGCTCATCAACCAGGAGGTCATCGACCTGTTGGGCGAGGAGGCCGGCGTGGGCGAGCAAGTTGCGCAAATCACCGAGCGCGCTATGCGCGGCGAGCTGGACTTTAAGCAGGCGCTCGAGGAGCGCGTGGGGCTGCTTGCCGGCTTGGACGAGAGTGTGTTCGAGCGCACCTTTGAGCGCGTGACGTTTACCCCCGGCGCGCTGGAGCTTGTGCGCTCGGCGCACAGCAAAGGCTGGAAGGTCGGCGTGGTAAGCGGCGGCTTCCACGAGGTCGCCGACAAGATCGTGGCCGCCGCGGGCATCGATTTTTGCCTGGCCAACCGTCTGGAAGTCGTGGACGGCAAGCTCACCGGCAAGCTGGCGGCAGACATTGTGACCAAGGAGTCCAAGCTCATCCAGCTGCTGGATTGGGCGGTTGAGTGCAGTGTCGACATGGCCCACACCGTCGCGATCGGTGACGGCGCCAACGACATCCCCATGATTCAGGCCGCGGGCACGGGCATCGCGTTTTGCGCCAAGCCCAAGACGCGCGAAGCCGCCCCGTTTGCCATCGATGAGCGCAACCTGATGCTCGCCATGGACATCATCCTGCGCGACTAGTCGATCCTTCTAACAAGAGAATCAGTCTGTCCTATAGTTTCCGAACAATTTTGTCTTAGTGTTCGGAAACATACCCTTTGAGTGCTAGACTTTGCGCCGTCGAAGGGAACATATATGGATAAGCGAGATCTTGAGCAATTGCTGAGCGATGTTGCCGACGGAGTAGTCACCCCGGCAGTCGCCCTCACGCGCCTCCAGACGGCGCCAACCGCCGATCTGGGTTTTGCGCAGCTCGATCTTTCGCGCGGGGTGCGCCAGGGAGCCGGCGAGGTTGTCTACGGCGCCGGTAAAACCGCCGAGCAAATTGCCGCCATTATCGAAGCGCTGCGCGATGCCGGTCAGGAGCGTATCCTGGTCACGCGCCTGGACAGCAAAAAAGCAGCCCGTACCTCGGAGCTTCTCGGCAACGACATCGACCTGGGATATGCCCCGGACGCTCAGCTCGCCCTGGTGGGTGGCAAGCCCTCCCCCACCGGTAACGGACGCGTTGTCGTCGCCTGCGCCGGCACGAGCGACCTGCCCGTCGCCGAAGAGGCGGCACTGACGGCCGAGTTCTACGGCAACGAGGTCGATCGCCTCTACGACGTGGGTGTCGCCGGCCTGCACCGCCTGCTCGCTCATGCCGAGGAACTTGCCCAGGCGCAGGTGGTCATCGCCATCGCCGGCATGGAAGGCGCCCTGGCGAGCGTCATCGGAGGCCTTGTGAGCTGTCCGGTCATCGCCGTTCCCACCAGCGTGGGCTACGGCGCGAGCTTTGGTGGCGTAGCCGCGCTGCTCGCCATGCTCAACTCCTGCGCCAGCGGCGTATCGGTCGTCAATATCGACAACGGCTTTGGTGCCGCCTACCAGGCAAGTCTTATCAATCATCTGAGCGTCGGTACACCCCGCGCCCGCTAAGGAGCATTCCATGTCCAATCATCAGCACACGCTTATCATCGACGGCACCTCGGGCATCAGCGGCGACATGACCGTCGCGGCCCTGCTCGATCTGGGCGCCAGCGAGGAGCACCTGCGCGAACAGCTCGCCACACTGCCGGTTGACGGGTTTGAGGTTGCCGTTACACGCGTAAACAAGCATGGCATCGACGCCTGCGACTTTGACGTTCAGCTGGCAGAGGAGCTCGAGAACCACGATCACGATATGGCCTGGCTCTACGGCAACGAAGCAGCTGCCGAGCACACGCACGAGCATGAGCACCACCATCATGACCATAGCGAGCACGAACACGAGCACTGCCACGAGCATGACCATGAGGCCCATGGCCATGGCCACGAGGACCACCATCACGCCCATCACCATCACCACCGTTCTTTGGCGGACGTCACCGCCATCATCGACGGCTCACAGCTAAGCGATGGCGCCAAGCGTCGCGCCCTTGCCATTTTTTCCGTACTCGCTGCTGCCGAGGCCAAGGCTCACGGCAAAACGCCCGACACCGTCCTGTTTCACGAGGTGGGCGCCGTCGACTCCATCGTCGACATCTGCTCGGTCGCCATCTGCCTCGATGACCTGGGCATCGAGGATATTGTCGTCGAGTCGCTCTCCGAGGGCCACGGCACCATCCACTGTGCGCACGGCCTTATGCCCATTCCCGTCCCCGCTGTCGTCAACCTGTGCCAGGCGGGCAATATCGCCCTCATGCCTGCACCGGTCGCTGGCGAGCTCGTGACGCCCACGGGCGCCGCCATCGTCACCGCTCTGCGCACATCCGACCAACTGCCCTCACGCTACCGCATCGAAGCCGTCGGCTACGGCGCCGGCAAGCGCCCCTACGAGGGCTGCTCCGGGACGCTCCGCTGTCTGCTCGTTGACGCGGACGCATAGCCATGGATGCCCGCAAGGCCAAAAGCCGCGCCGCGATCGTCGCAGCATTCTCCGAGCTCCTTCGCGAGGAGGACTACGGCAAGATCACCGTCGGCGACATCATCGCTCGCGCCCATGTGGGTCGAGCCACGTTCTACGGCCTCTTCAAGAGCAAAGATGACCTGCTCGCTGAGCTCGTGCGCGACATCTGCACCCATGCCCTCGACGATGACGGTACGCCCCTCGATGACCCACTCGTGCAGGTCGAGCATATCCTCAACAACCTCTGGGATCGTCGTCAGGGTGTACGCGCCCTCGTAGCCGGCGCCGGCTCACGCATCTTCGCCGACAGCCTCCGCAAGACCATCATGGCCCGAGCAGCCGAAACCGTCCCTACCGACCCAAACGGCCCCGCCGGCACCATGGACCGCAGCTTCTTACTACACCACATAGCCTCAAGCTTCGTAGGAATGGTCCAATGGTGGGCCTGGCACAACTTCCAAGCCCCAAAAGAGGACGTAGCCAAAGACTACCTCTCAGCCATAAAACCCCTCTTCAACTAAGTAAGAACATCATCCCAAAGCATCGCCCCAACCCAGGGCGCCACGCATCCCAAAGTGTCACTCGCGCTTCACCGCCCTCAACAGCAACAAGCCCCTCCCATCCAAATCCAAATTCAAATTTATATGTTGGGCTGCTTGCTCGAGCGCAGCAAAGACCCCGCAGCTGGCCGCATGGGGTAACTTCCCAGCGCATTCCGCAGGACGAAAGAACCCCCGCCGCACGAAGTGCGCAGCGGGGGTTCTTTCATGTCCGAGGACGCGCTGGGAAGTTACCCCATGCGGCCAGCGGACAACTATGTAGCCTTGAACTAGAACATGCCCAAGAAACCGTGCACAAACAGCGCGGCCAGAGCGGCACCGACAAACGGTGCGATGCCAGGAACGAGCAGGCCGTACTTCCAGTTGTTGTCGGCCTTGTTCTTAATCGGCAGCACCTGATAGGCCATGCGAGGACCAAGGTCACGAGCCTGGTTCATGGCGAAGCCGGTGATGCCGCCCATGCCCATACCAACGGCCCAAACGATCAGACCGACGCAGATAGCGAGCATCAAAACGTTCTCGCCAGCGCGGCTAGCGGCAGCAAGGATGGCGCTGATGAACACGAAGGTGCAGATAGCCTCGCAGAAGAAGTTACGGGCATAGTTGGTGCCCTCGGTGGTGGGGTTGGTCGAGAAGATGTTGCGCTGAGCAATGGGATCGATGACACCATCGGAAGCCTTGAACTCATCGGCATACATCAACCACGCGATCACGGCACCCGCAAAGCCGCCGAGCATATCGGCAACCATGAAGGGGATGCAGCTGCTCCACGGCACCAGGCCGACGATGCACTGGGCAAGCACCATGGCGGGGTTCATGCACACGGCGCCGCCAAAGATAAACAAAGCGACCGAGATGCCAAAAGACCAAGTGGTGATGGCAAACATATGACCAGAGCCCTGATACTTGGTGCCCTTGAGCACGGTATCGCAGTGTACGCCCACGCCAAAGATGATCATGAGGGCCGTTGCGCCGAATTCGCAGAGGAGTTTGGTAAGCATAAAACCTTATCTTTCTTGTCGGTTATAAACGATTCGTTTAGGCCGCGTACTAGTGCTGTGCGACGACAACGCCCAGGCCATCGGGAATGACGGCCACCTTGGCATCGGCACCCTTCATCTCAAAGGCGAGCTTGAGCGCCTCATCGAGGGTGTTAACCGGCGTCATGTGCATATCCTTGATCATCTGGTGATCGCACAGGTCGGTAACCATGATCACAGGGTGATGCGCCAGGATGCGGGCAAAGATCTGGCTCGTCCACTGGTCGGGCAGGGTCTCGTCCTTAGGACGGTCGATGCAGGCGCGCTCAAACTCTGCCGGATCATTGTCGGCGATGTTGTGATAGAAGCCCTCGCCACCGTGACCGTCGGCACAACCGGCGACATCGATGATCACACCGCCCTCGGGAAGCGTAGCCTCGGCAGAGCACATGCCCTTCACGGCCTAATAGATGTTCTGGTCGAGCGGGTAGCCGCCGTTGGTGGTAATGGCAATCTCGCACTCGACGGGCTCAACGCCGGCAAGGCTCTTCACGAACTCGCAGCCAGCCTCGTGCGCCTTGTGGATGTCGCCGGCAAAGGAGCC
>JAXKHW010000298.1:0-4014 GCA_036549635.1 Collinsella sp.
GCAGCGTATCACCTTGGGGAAGGGCGCGTGCTCAAGACGGGTGCGTGTTATCGGAGTTGTCCATATAAAGCGTATCACCTTGGGGAAGGGCGCGTGCTCAAGACGGGTTTGCAGGTTGCTCATGGTCTTGCGCTAGCGTATCACCTTGGGGAAGGGCGCGTGCTCAAGACTGAGCGATCTGGTCGTTGAAAGCCTGCTGTAGCGTATCACCTTGGGGAAGGGCGCGTGCTCAAGACTGCGATGCGGCACTAGCGCTACTCGCGGCAAGCGTATCACCTTGGGGAAGGGCGCGTGCTCAAGACCGTGAGCCCTGCGACGAGTCGCGCAGCATGAGCGTATCACCTTGGGGAAGGGCGCGTGCTCAAGACTGTGCGGCCGCTCACGGCGATGTATTGACGAGCGTATCACCTTGGGGAAGGGCGCGTGCTCAAGACCGAGTAGCGGTACTCGTCCACCACGTGCCAAGCGTATCACCTTGGGGAAGGGCGCGTGCTCAAGACTGCGCGATGCAGCTTGCAATTATGCCCGTTAACGTATCGCCATGGGGAGCGTATATGGCATAGAGGCGAAGGTTCTCAACCGATTGCATTTATGGGTCTATGCGTTATAAAGGGCAACAAGGAATAAGCAAAAGCCCCACACGATTAAGCAAGAAATGTGCGGGGCAAGCAGCTGCTTTACTTGATGGGTGATTCTCGAACAACAAAGGGTGACATATCGTTGCTTAGTTTTCCAACGGTAGGACAACTTATTTTAATTCGAGTAAGCCTGTCTACAAAGGACCAGTTGGCGTTATCGATGTTGTAGCCACTAAACCGCCCCACAAAATCGCCGATTTGCACCAGATCGCCCAGATATATCTCCAGCGGCGGTTTCTTCATGGCACTTTCGGGCACGGGTTTCCAGGCTTTTCGGCCAGTATGCGCCTTCGCAATCCTGGGCACATACGTCCCATCCTTAAGTGCAGGAATATCCGCCTTGTAGACCGGGTTTGCGTACCAAGCGCCCTGTCCCTTCTTGGCCTCTGGGTCATGCCAGAGCCTCAGACACAGCATTTCGCTCACCTTGATGACCGACTTCTCGTCTGCCGACACAACGGCGTTGCCCATGACGATGTTCTTATCGGAGCTCGCCTTGCGAGCGAGGTCTTTACCCTGTGCGTTGACGCCGGCATAACGATAGACCGTCTGCTCGAACAACTCGCCCTTTCCCTTGCGCGGAACAAAGCGCGTGGGTACGACGAAATCGTGCGCCGCGCGCACTTCGTTCGCAAAGGTTTCCCAGGGCATAACACTTTCGAGAGCCTTCATGATGGCATCGCGGCGTTGGGTCTCGTTCATACCTCTGGTTATGCTCCAGTGTGTCTCTTGGTTGATTCGAGCGGTTTTAATCACGAGGCTTCGACTACATGCTGCAATCACACAAGCATCGGTGGCATGGTGACGATCGTCCGAGCGGTCTTTTTCGCCATTCGAACCAAAGTTAAGCCCCCACCTGCGACGCAGCCATGCGGTCGCTCTGCCAGTGGTAGGAACAACATGTGCCTTTGCGCCATCATCGGGGAACAGCAGACAGTCGGCGAGGTAAGCGCATACTTCTCGCGACATATAGGCGGTGTCGGTGAAGCTGCGTGCTAAGAATTCGCCTTCCTTGGTATCAAGGTCTTTTTCCAGCAGGAAGTTCTTTTTGCGACGGCTGAGTTTCTGGTTTTCCTGAACGCGACGTTCAAAAGCATCCCATGAAGGCGCACCGTCGTGGGACATCCATTCGTAAGGTGTCTGTTCGCGTTTATCCTGATTGCTTTTGGCGAGGACCAGGACTTTGTTGTTGCGTGAGTTTTCTCCCGTGCGAGAGAACGGTAGGATGTGGTCAATCTGCGTGTAGGTGTCGTCGCTAATTAGGCGATCGACTTCGATTTTAGCGCCCGTGTAAAGGTCGAAGCATTCCTGCTCTTCCCACAGGCGGTACTTCTCTATCTGTTTGCCCGTGACCTCATCTGCCGTGCAGCCACGCAGCTCAGCGATTTGCCCGGCAATGCGCTCGCGATTTTTCTCGTTCTTCTTATTGGCCTTGGCAATCTCGTCTTTTGCGCGCTGAGGCAACCTGAGCTCTCGATCAAGCTCAACGTGGATTTCGTTTGGCACGCCCCACTTGCGGCAGATGGCGTTGACCACTTTTCGCATTTGCGACATGGCGCGAATGACGACGGGATTGTTATTTGTCCGACCGGTACGTTCGATCCAGGTCTCATAGGGCATCAGGCGATCGGAGCGCTCGAGCTGGGCGCCAGCGATGCGCAGCCCCAGCAGACCGCAGTCATTTTCGGCCTGCGTAAGGTTGAGGACCTCGGGCTCCTCGAGGCAATCGAGCAGCACGTCGAGTGCTTTTTTGGAACGGTTGCCATAGCCGTTAAGAGCTTTGGATGAATAGGGAAGCCTGCAAAGCGCCTCGATCTCCGCTTCCGAGAGCGGTAACCCCTGAAGCTGCTCTTGGAGTACGGGAAGGGCCGAGGAATATGCCACCGCCTCCATAACGGCATCGGCGAGATCGCGGTCATCGCGCAAACGCTGCAGGAGAATGGGGTTGGCCGCATTGAGGGTATTGCGGAGCACGCGCCATCCCTTGGGCTTGTACACCTCGCGCGTTTTTTCGTCGGCGGCTGGAACTCCCTTAAAGTAATCGCCGGAACTAAGGTCGAGCGCTTTTCTGAGGGCGCCGAATTTAACAGCACAATCTTTGTTGTCTCGAATTGGCTCGCACGAGAACAGGATCGCAATGCACTCATCGCGCTCCGTAGCGCTTAGGGCGCGAGAGGTCCCGTTTTCGTGGATGATGGTGATGTTGCCGAGTGCGCCATAGGCTGAAACGAGTTCGCTCGTAAGCGTGCAGCGTGCGGCTCGTTTTTCTGTTGGGAAGTATGAGCAGTGGCCAACGAGGTCGTACGTGCGGCGGTCGAAGTCTTTGCGCGAACGCTCCCAATCGCAAACCTCGATATATGCGGCCTCAAATTCCGGCGAAGCGTATTTGGAGCCAAAGGAGCGTTGAGCATCAAATAGGATATGAGTTTCTTCGATAAGCTGGGCGTGCGTTACACACTTGTCGTAATTGCCACCACGATTGCGACTTTGAGGCTGCTGAGCGAGCCATTCGCCAACGGTGCGGCACGAGGTCTCCGCAATTGCTTCCTTGTTGGCCGCAAGGGCGGATAGAACCTTGCCGCCTTCGCTTGATTTATCCTGACTGCCTTCTCCGTGGGGGATGTATCCACGGCGCTTGCAGAGGGAGTAAAGGACTAGCGCCCACTCGCGATCGTTGAGCAGGCGGTCAAGACCATCAACGCGAAGCTTGAGCGGCTGCTTGTCGCCTTTTGTGGTGTGGAAGTACTCTTTGGTGGCGTCTTGGGGGATGAGGCCATAAGCCTTGAGGACTTGGAGACAGTGCTTCAAGCGCGCCTGGGTACGGTCAATGTTTCGACGGGTAGAGCGGAAGCCCCTGCGAATAACCGCAAGACTTTGGCCCGTTTTAGGATGAGTTGGAGAGTCAAATAATCTGACGCCCAAATCCAGGATTTCATGATTGGCTGTGTCGATAAGTGCGAATCCGCAGCTTGCAATTCCTGGATCCATGCCAAGCACAAGATGCCTGGGAAGTCCGAGCTTCCCAATTTCGCGATTGATGGTGATCTCCATGGAGCACCCCTCTCTAATAAGAACTCTAGAGAACAGTACCATCGCGTGAGGACATGGGCCGAGCTTGTTAGCCGAGCGGTCATTTTGTTAGGCAAATGGAAATGATTTATACAGCCTTACATATCGGTTACCGGATGATGCCGTTTGTTGAAACTGAATCCCGACTGAATCCCGCCCTGAGATTGAATGGCGGGACAGTTACGATGCTCGGCTTGCTTGCAGGTTTGTAGAGCTCCTTGCATTCCTTCTTAAAGTCGAACGCCATGTTGGCCGCCTTTCTGCGTATCGGCCTGCTTAGATAGCGGAATCATATTATAGAAACGAA
>JAXKHW010000299.1:0-8633 GCA_036549635.1 Collinsella sp.
CTTCCATCCCTCTTGGTTATTCTCTTAATGCTGTTCATCGTTTTCTCCGCCTTTTACTTTTTCTTCAAAAACACAATATGTTGTGTTTACAGCAACGGCGGGATGCCACCTGTAGAACCACGCCCGCGAACCTCAACCTTCAAGTTGACCTTGAGGCGATTTTTACGTCCCTTTACACGCCGTTCACATCGCCCCCAAACTCCCCCGCCCACGGTACACACGGCCCACCACCGCGTCGGTGTCTGGCGAAAAATGGGACGGGCCCCAGATTGCCCATGCGCGCAAAAGTGCGTCTCGGCAATCTGGGGCCCGTCCCATTTAATATTTATAAATATGCAGGTCAGCGAGGTGCTAGCGATGTGCTAGCGGATGCGCCGCCAGATAGACCTCGGTCAGTTGCGTTCGGTCGACATGCGTGTAGACCTGCGTGGTCGAAATATCGGCATGGCCCAAAATCTCCTGCAGCACACGCAGGTCGGCACCGCCCGCGAGCATGTGGGTGGCAAAGGAGTGGCGCAAGGTATGGGGATGGAGCCCCACCAGTCCCACCTGGCGCCCGTAGCGCTCACAGATGGCATGGATGCCCTGGCGCGACAGACGGCGGCCGTTCTTATTTAAAAAGACCGCCGAGGTCTCGGTTCCGCGGGCATGGGCCGCCAAGCGAGAACGTCCCTCAGTTACATAGAGCATCAGAGCTCGCGCCGCGCTTCCCACCAGCGGGGACAGGCGTTCCTTTGAGCCCTTACCGCGAACGAGTACAAAGCCATCGTCAATATGGATATCGCCCACATCGAGCCCCACCAACTCGCTCACACGCAAACCGCATCCGTAGAGCACTTCCAAGATGGCATGGTCGCGCAAGCCCATCTCGCCCTCGGGGAAGTCTTGATCGAGCAGAGCCGAGACATCCTCCACCGATAGATACTCCGGCAAACGCTCAGCCTTTTTAGGCAGGCGCAACGACGCCGTTGGATTTTGGGCCACAGCCCCATCGCGCACCAAAAAGGCATGTAGGCCCTTCACGGCCGCAAGCGCACGCTCCACCGAGGCATCGGAATAGCCCCCATCGCGACGGTCGGCGACAAAGCCCTCCACGACCTGACGGGTCACCTCTTCAAAAGACACAATACCCGCCCGCTCCAGATAGGCGCAGTACGTCGTCAGGTCACAACGATAGGCCGCAATCGTGTTGCGCGCCAAACCCCGCTCGACCGCGAGGTAATCGAGATACTCCCCCGCCGCCACGGCGAGCGACGAGGGAGTAGCTTCGGTATGTTCCTTATTCGCCGGCACCCTTAGTCCGTAGCGAGGTTCATGGGCGTCACCTGCAGACGGTCGACACCCTCGTGCTGGCCGATCGAAGCGCGCACGAACTCGCGGAACAGCGGCTGCGGGTTGGTCGGGCGGCTCTTGAACTCGGGATGAGCCTGGGTTGCCACATACCACGGATGCACGTCGCGCGGCAGCTCGACCATCTCGACCAGGCGCTCGTCGGGCGACAGACCCGAGATAACCAAGCCGGCGTCCTCGAGCTGGTCACGGAAGGCGTTGTTGAACTCAAAGCGATGACGGTGACGCTCGTAGACGAGCTCCTCGCCATATGCCTCGCGAGCAAGGGTATCGGCGGCGAGCTTGCACGGATAGGCGCCCAGGCGCATGGTGCCGCCCTTCTCGGTCACGTCCTCCTGCGAGCTCATCAGATCGATGACGCTAAACGGGCCGTCCGGATCGAACTCGGAGGAGCTGGCGCCGGCAAGGCCGACGACGTTGCGGGCGAACTCGCACACGGCCACCTGCATACCCAGGCAAATGCCCAGATACGGAATCTTGTGCTCACGGGCAAACTCGGCCGCGAGGATCTTGCCCTCCAGGGCGCGCTTGCCAAAGCCGCCGGGGACCAGGATGCCCGAGGCGTCGCCCAAAACCTCGGAGACATTCTGCTCGTCGAGGCTCTCGCCGTCGACCAGCTGGACGTCCACATGGCGATCGTAGAAGACGCCCGCATGGTGCAGGGCCTCGATAACCGACAGGTACGCATCGGGCAGCTGCGTGTACTTACCCACGACGGCAATCTTCACCTTGTCGGCGTGATGGTTGGCGTGATTCTGTTTGCGCAGGAACTCGTTCCACTCGCTCATGTCGCGCTCACGCGGGTCCAGACCCAGGCGCTCGCAAATGCGCAGGTCAAAGTCCTGCTCGGCAAGCAGCTGCGGAACATCGTAAATGCTCGCGCAGTCCTCGTTGGTAAAGACACAATCGGTGTCAACGTCGCAGAAGCTTGCGATCTTTCCGCGGATAGCGTCATCGATATGGTGGTCGGAGCGCAGCACGATGATATCGGGCTGGATGCCAAAGCTGCGGAGCTCCTTGACGGAATGCTGCGTGGGCTTGGTCTTGACCTCGTGGGCGGCGGCGATATAGGGAACGAGCGACACGTGGATGTAGCAGACGTTCTCGGGGCCGGCCTCCTTGCGGTACTGACGGATGGCCTCGACAAACGGTTGGGACTCGATGTCACCGATCGTGCCGCCCAGCTCGGTGATGACTACATCGGAGCCGGTCTGCTCCTCAATGCGGCGGAACTTGTCCTTAATGGCATTGGTGACGTGGGGAATCACCTGCACGGTACCGCCCAAAAAGTCGCCGCGACGCTCGCGGGCGATCAAGCTCTTATAGATGGCGCCGGTCGTAAAGTTGGAATCGCGGGTCAGGTTCTCATCAATAAAGCGCTCGTAATGACCCAGGTCCAGGTCGGACTCGTAACCATCCTCGGTAACGAAGACCTCACCATGCTGGAAGGGGCTCATGGTACCGGGGTCGACGTTCAGATACGGGTCGGCCTTCTGCATCGTTACTTTGTAGCCACGCGACTTGAGCAGACGGCCCAGCGAGGCCGCGGTAATACCCTTGCCCAGGGACGAAACCACGCCACCGGTTACGAACACATGCTTGGTCATATTGAGTTACCTGCGCTTCCCGTAGAAGTTGTCCATACACATCTTACGGGTCTTCATTGTAATACTCGCGCCGCGGACCGTTCGCAATTTTTCTCGCGTGCGATTGCATTTCTCAATCTTGAAACAAAACGCCGCCCGGTTTCCCAGGCGGCGTCGCTATGGCAAGGGTTACATGCTGCTATCGATCAGCAACCTCGTCCTCAAGCATTTCTTGAACGAGCATGCCGGTACGGACGCCCTCAAGATACCACTCGCCACGTTCGGTGAGGCAAATGCCATTTGCAAGCTGACCGCCGTCGTCGCTATAACGCGAGACGACATCAATCATGCCTTCGGAATCCAAGCGATCGATTGCGGCGCGGGCACGATACGGCGAAACCCCCACGCGCTCGGCAAGCGTTTTGCGCGAGAAACCATACGGCCCGCCATTGTCTTCGGTTTGCTGGTCGATCTCCATCAACACCAGCACCTCGACACGCTTCATATCGTTGACACTCGCACGACCCTTGCCCGCCATAGCAGCCTCCTCAAACCGAGCACGAGCATCTAACGCGCCGTGCGCGACCGACACACCTCACGATGGCAGGTAATATCCATCATGCGGCATCCCGCTAAGGATGAAACAGTTACGGTTATTGTATACCGCTCAAAATGTTTCTAGGCAGGTAAACAGCTATTTTTCGCCGAAATAGGCGCTTTATTGATCAAAAAGCCGTACCGGGCGCTAACCCGATACGGCCAAAATGCAATGCAATTACCGCGGTGCTTCAAACTTAGCGATGGAAGAAACCGCGGCGCTCAAACTTGGGCTCGCAGCACACGTTGATACCAAGTTTGCGCAGTACCGTCTCGTCCGTCGGCGAGATAATCACGCTAAAGAAGGCATCGCAACCGCGCAGCTGCTCCAGGCCCGAAAGGACGCGAGCGGCCGTCTCACTCGTGGCCGAGGTGATCGACAGCGCCATAAGCGTCTCGTCGGTGTGGAGGCGCGGGTTTTTGCTGCCCAGGAAATGCGTCTTGAGCTTGCTGATGGGCTCGATCGCCTCATCGCTGATAACCTCGAGCTCAAGGTCGACGCCCGAGACGTGCTTGAGGGCGTTCATAATGAGCGAACTTGCGGCGCCCAGGCGCGTGGAGGTCTTACCGGTCACCACGGAGCCATCGGGCATGACCATGGCACCCACGGGACCACCCGTCAGCTGCTCCCTGGTGAGGGCCGCCGAGCGCGCCGGTGAGTAGTTCTTATCGATGCCGGCTTTCTTCATAATAATCTTGAGACGGTCGACTTGCTCATCGCCCACGCCGGTACGGCGCACATTTTCGACCGCGGTAAAGTAGCGGCGGACGATCTCCATCTTGGAAGCGTCGCGGCAGGCATCGTCATCGGTGATGGCAAAGCCGACCATATTGACGCCCATGTCCGTAGGGCTCTGGTAGGGGCTCTTGCCCAGGATCTTTTCCATCAGGGCACGGACTACCGGGAAGGCCTCGACGTCGCGGTTGTAGTTGACCGTGGTCTTGTTGTAGGCCTCAAGGTGGAACGAATCGATGATATTGGCGTCGTCGAGGTCAGCCGTGGCGGCCTCGTAGGCAATATTGACCGGATGCGTCAGAGGAAGATTCCAGACAGGGAAGGTCTCGAACTTGGCATAGCCGGCGGCCGTGCCATGCTTGTGCTCGTGATAGAGCTGAGACAGGCAGGTGGCAAGCTTGCCCGAGCCAGGACCGGGGGCGGTGACCACGACGAGCGGTCGGGTGGTCTCGACAAACTCGTTCTTGCCGTAGCCATCGTCGGACACGATCAGATCGACATCGTGCGGATACCCCTCGATGGGATAGTGCAGCTTGGCGGGAATACCGAGCGCGTTCAGGCGGTTGCGGAACACATCGGCAGCGGGCTGGCCGGCGTACTGGGTGATGACCACAGCCGCGACGGCAAAGCCGTTGCCGCGGAACAGGTCAACCAGGCGCAGCACATCCTCGTCATAGGTAATACCGAGGTCACCACGAGCCTTGTTTTTTTCGATGTGGTTCGCGTTGATCGCGATGATAACCTCAACGTCATCGGCAATGCTCTTGAGCATGCGGAACTTGCTGTCTGGTTCAAAACCCGGCAGCACGCGGCTCGCATGATAGTCATCGAACAGCTTACCGCCAAACTCCAAATAGAGCTTGCCACCAAACTGCGAGACGCGCTCCTTAATGTGAGCAGCCTGCAGCTCGATATACTTCGCGTTGTCGAAACCCTGGCGCATGTATGGCTCCCGTCCCGTTTCCAATTAATGTTCTAGGCGATTATAACGGAGCCCGCCCTCCCCGATACCCAGACCATCAACAGGCACCAACCAAACACGCCCACCGCAACCACCGGGGACCCGGGGTAGATCATTTGGGACGGGAAACAAGGCACTCAGCACCAACAATGAAAACGTCACAGGCAAAGCCAAAGCCAGCGAACGGGCACCAGAGCGAGCAAGCTACCCCCTGCACCAACAATGGCAGCGCCGCAGGTGGAGCAAAAGTCAGCGAAAGCCCGCCAGAGCGAGCAAGGTGACGTGAAAGAGGAGGGCATAGGCCTTTTGGCCATGCCCGACGATTGAACGTCAGATTGCCGCTCTGGCGGGCTTGCAGCGTCGAGTGGTTCCGGCGTTTGGTAAAACGCCGGAACACAAGAGCGCCCCCTCCCGCGCACGGAACGGAAGGGGGCTAAAGGTAGGAGTCTACCGGTGGGTTTACCCCACCGGACAGACGATGACCAGATGATCCTTTACAGGATCGTCAAGGTTTCCGTGGGGTACCCGTTGGGTACTTAGAGCAACACGCAGGCGACGGTCAGGATGATGGCGCAGACGACGGAGAGCGCGACGATGAGCTTAAGGGCAAACTTGAGCCAAGTCGTCCACTCGATCTTGGCCAGGGCGAGACCGCCCATGATGGCGCCGGAGGTCGGGGTGAACAGGTTCACGACACCGATGGCGGCGGAGAAGATCATGACCATGACCTCGGGCGAGAAGCCGAGCTTAACAGCCAGCGGTCCCATGATGGGCATGGAGACGGTAGCCATACCGGAGGTCGAGGGGATCAGGAAGGACAGGCCGAAGTAGACCAGGAAGCTCATGGGAGCGAAGATTACGCCGGACAGGCCAGCCAGGGCATTGGCGGCAGCGTCGAGGACGAAAACGTCGAGACCGGTGTTAGCCATGAGGACGGAGATGCCACGGGCGAGGGCGATGACGAGAACAACGGACATCATGTCGGCAGCGCCGGTGATGAAGGTGTTAACGATCTGCTTCTCGGACAGGCCACCGATGATACCGATAAGGACGGCCATGAGGAAGAACCAGGTGGAAGCCTCGTCGAAGTACCACTGGCCAATGGGCAGGCCGGTGATCAGGGCAGACCAGCCCTGGACGACGGCGTTACCGTCGGCGTCGTAGACAGCGCCAGCGTCGAAGAAGTTGGCGACGCCCTCGTTGAGGTCGGCCAGCGGAATGAAGCCGACGATCATGACGACGAAGGTGAAGGCGAAGGCAATCAGAACACCCTTCTGACGACCGGTGAGCTTGACCTCCTTGTGGACCTCGGAAGCAGCCTTGCCGTGAGCCTCTTCGGCGTCCTTGAGCTCCTGCATCGACAGGATGGTGGAACCCTTGTCAGCCTTGACCTTCTTGGCGTAGCTCATCACGAAGAAGATGGACATAGCGGTAGTGACAATCCACAGGACGGCACCGAGGCCGATGATGATGGACTGGTTGACCTCAATGCCAACGCCGGTCAGAGCGTCGACGGCAGCGCCGACGGCGAACGGGTTAACCGTGGAGCCCAGGCAGCCGCAGCCAGCGCCGAGCAGGACGGTAGCGGCACCGACCATGGGGTCGAAGCCAGCGGCCATCATGGTAGCGGCGAGCAGGGCGTAGAAGGGAACGGTCTCCTCGCACATACCATAGGTGGTACCACCGAGGGAGAAGATGAGCATCAGCACGGGAATGAGCATAATCTCGTTGCCCTTAAGCTTCTGCACCAGAACGGCGATGCCGTTGTCCAGGGCGCCGGTCTCGGTCATCATGCCGAGGAAGCCGCCCAGGATCATAACGAAGAGGCAGACGGGCAGAGCGTCAGCGAAGCCCAGGATCGGGGCGGTGCAGAAATCGCTCAGACGGGCTGCGGTAACCGCGCCGCCGGACGTGCCGGAGACGATAACGGTAATCACTGCAACAATTGCCAGCAGAGCTAGAAGAATGGTGAACGATGAAGGCATACCGCGCTTTTTCTTAGCGGTCTCAGTCATGGTTCTCATCCCCCCTTCATAAATCATTTAACTTTCTCGCGCGAAGCGGATCTTCCGTGCCGTGCCCACCGCCCGACGCGAGATATTTACCAGACAAAGCCGCTCGGGGTGTGCAGCAATACACCCCGAGCGAGATGCTAGATGCTCTTACTTGAGCGTGGCGTACATGACAGCCTTGATGGTGTGCATGCGGTTCTCGGCCTCGTCGAAGACCTTGGAAGCGGGGCTCTCGAAGACCTCGTCGGTGACCTCCTGCTCGGTGATGCCGAACTGCTCGCACTTCTCGGCGCCAATCGTGGTGTTGGTGTCGTGGAAGCTGGGCAGGCAGTGCAGGAAGATGGCACCCGGGTTGGCCATAGCCATGACCTCGGAGGTAACGCGATACGGGGTGAGCTGAGCGATGCGCTCGGCCCAGACCTCGTCGGGCTCGCCCATGGAGACCCACACGTCGGTGTAGATAACGTCGGCACCGGTGACGCCGTCCTTGACGTCGGTGGTCAGCTTGATGGTGCAGCCGTTAGCCTCGGCGATGGGCTTGCAGGCCTCGATGACGTCGTCGGCGGGCATGCACTCCTCGGGGCCGCAGGCCACGAAGTTCATGCCGAGCTTGGAGCAGACGACCATGAGGGAGCGAGCGACATTGTTCTTGCAGTCGCCCATGAAGACGAGGGTCTTGCCCTTGATGTCGTAGTTGAAGTTCTCCTGGACGGTCAGGATGTCGGCGAGCATCTGGGTGGGGTGCCACTCGGTGGTCAGGCCGTTCCACACAGGCACGCCGGACTTAGCAGCGAGCTCCTCGACGTCGTCCTGGGCAAAGCCACGGAACTCGATGCCGTCATACATGCGGCCGAGAACGCGGGCGGTGTCCTCGATGGACTCCTTCTTGCCCATCTGCGACGAACCCGGATCGAGGTAGGTGACGCCCATGCCCAGATCCATGCCGCCGACCTCGAAGGCGCAGCGGGTACGAGTGGAGGTCTTCTGGAAGAGCAGAACGATGTTCTTGCCCTCGAGATAGCGGTGCGGAACGCCAGCGCGCTTCATGTCCTTGAAGTTCTTGGAGAGCTTGAGCAGGTACTCGATCTCCTCGGTGGTGAGGTCGAGAAGCTTGAGGAAGCTACGGCCGGAGAGGTTAACACCCATGGTTTGATTCCTTTCGAAGAAATGAATTACGTAAGTATTAGTGGTGCCCGTTTAACGGGCGAAGCCGGTGCGGTTGTAGGGGGACCGCACCGGAAACGGAAAGACTTAGAGGTCCTCGCGCCAGAAGGGCATGCTCATGCAGCGCGGGCCGCCGCGGCCGCGGGAGAGCTCGGCGGAGGGCACGACGAGAAGGTCCAGGCCCTCCTTGTACAGCACGTCGTTGGTGACGGTGTTGCGGGCGTAGA
>JAXKHW010000300.1:0-2022 GCA_036549635.1 Collinsella sp.
CTACTTGGGTGGAGTGGCGGGTGGTATCCTTGGTAGCCCTGTGCTGCAAACGCACCTTAAACGCAAGGAGTCCCATGGATCTTATCGCCCAGCTCGCCCGCGAGCTCAACCTTAAGGCCGCCAACATCGAGGCGGTCGTCAAGCTCATCGACGAGGGCAACACCATCCCCTTTATTTCGCGCTACCGCAAGGAAGCAGCGGGCGGTATGGACGACGTCGCCCTGCGCGCGCTCGACGAGCGCCTGTCCGACCTGCGCAATCTTGAGCAGCGTAAAGAGGACGTCATCCTGCTCATCGACGCCCAGGGCAAACTCACGCCCGAACTCGAGCAGCAGATTCGCGAGGCCACGCAGCTCCAGCGTGTCGAGGACCTCTACAAGCCCTACCGCAAAAAGCGCATGACCCGCGCGCAGAAGGCCCGCGAGGCAGGCCTGGAGCCGCTCGCCAACATGATCATCATGCAGGCCTCGGCCAAGGGCAGCGCGCTCGACGCCGCCGCGGCATACGTCAACGAGGAGGCCGGCTTCGACACGCCCGAGAAGGCGCTCGCCGGCGCGGCGGACATCGTGGCCGAAACGGTGGCCGAGGACCCCGAGAACGTCGCCGACCTGCGCGCCTTTACGCAAAACACCGCCGACATCGTCGTCGAGGCCACCGACCCCGCCGAGAAGACTCCCTACGAGCCCTACTACAGCTATGATGAGCCGCTGCGCCGTATACCCAACCACCGCGTGCTGGCTATCGACCGCGGTGAGCGCGAGGGCAAGCTCCGCGTGCGCGTGAACGTCGACGGCGCCGCCGCCACGGCGCGCCTCGGCAGCCGCTGGCCCCGCCGCCAGGGCGTCTTCGCGCCCGTCTTTGACGCCGCCATCGCCGACGGCTACAGGCGCCTCATGGCCCCCTCGCTGGAGCGCGAGGCCCGCGCCAAACTCACCGTTCGCGCCCAGACCGAGGCCCCCACCGTCTTTGCCAAGAATCTCGAGGGCTTGCTCTCGGCACGCCCCGTGCGCGGCGCCCGCGTGCTCGCGCTCGACCCGGGCTACCGCACCGGCTGCAAGGTCGCCGTCATGGACGAGACCGGCAAGCTGCTCGACCACGGCGTGGTCTATCCCACCAAGCCTCGCCACGACGTCGCCGGCACCAAGCGCGAGCTCGCCCGCCTCGTCAAGAAGGACAGCGTCAACACCATCGTCATCGGCAACGGCACCGCCAGCCGCGAGACCGAGGAAGTCGTCTCGGAGTTCATTGCCGAGCAGGCGCCTGAGCTGCGATACACCATCGTCAACGAGGCCGGCGCATCGGTGTACTCCGCCTCCGAGCTCGCCAGCCAGGAGTATCCCGATCTGGACGTCACCGTGCGTGGCGCCATGAGCCTGGGCCGCCGTCTACAGGACCCGCTGGCAGAGCTCGTCAAGATCCCGCCCCAGTCCATCGGCGTTGGCCAGTACCAGCACGACCTTGACCAGGCCGAGCTTTCACGCACCCTGGGCCACGTGGTGGAGGACGTCGTCAACCGCGTGGGCGTCGACGTGAACACCGCGAGTGCGAGCCTGCTGGGATACGTATCGGGCATCACGCCGAGCGTGGCCAAAAACATCGTGGCCTACCGCGAGGAAAACGGCGCCTTTACCGATCGCCGCCAGCTCAAGAAGGTCCCCAAACTGGGACCCAAGGCATATCTCAACGCCGCGGGCTTCCTGCGCATCAGCGGTGGCAAGAACCCGCTCGACGCGACAAGCGTCCACCCCGAGAGCTACGAGGTGGCCACGGCCGTCCTGGAGCGCGCAGGCGTTAAAGCCAGCGAGCTCAGCCGCGGCGGCGTGCCCGACATTGAGCGCCGTCTGGGCAGCATCTCGGCGCTGGCAAGCGACCTGGACTGCGGCACCCTGACGCTCATCGACATTGTCAACGAACTCAAGAAGCCCGGTCGCGACCCACGCGACGACGCGCCCGAGGTGGTCTTTAGCCGCTCGGCACTTTCCATCGACGACCTGGAGCCCGGCATGGAACTCAAGGGCACAG
>JAXKHW010000301.1:0-3234 GCA_036549635.1 Collinsella sp.
CGTATGATCAAGGCGGTGCTGTTTGATATGGACGGCGTGCTGGTCGATACCGAGTGGTTCTACAACCGTCGTCGCGTGGCGTTTATGGAAGAGAAGGGGTTCCACTTTGACGAGATCCCCGATCTTTCGGGGTCTAACGAGCCGGCCATTTGGAAGTCGCTGGTGCCCGACGATGTTGAGCTGCGCGAGCGTCTGCGCGTGGAGTACAAGCAGGTCTACAGCCCGGTCCACCCCGTTCCGTATGCCGATCTGCTCAACGAGCAGACGGAGCCGGTGATGCGTGAGTTGCACGAGCGCGGCGTGAAGTGCGCCATCGCGAGCTCGTCCTATCGCGAGCTCATTGACGAGCTGGTAGAGATTGCCGGTATTGCCGATGTGCTGGACTACACCATCAGCGGTCACGAGTGCAGTGCGTTTAAGCCCGATCCCGAGATCTATTTGCGTGCTATGGAGGCGCTGGGGGTGGAGCCTACCGAGTGCCTGGTTATCGAGGATTCGCCTTTGGGGATCGAGGCTGGCAAACGTTCCGGCGCCCGCGTCCTGGCGCTGCGCCCGCACGAGGGCGTCAACCTGGATCAGTCGCGAGCCGATGCCGTTATCGATAATCTGACCGACATTTTGGCCGCTTTGTAATGTCAATCCGCCGCGAGAAGCACGGGTTCAAACGTTTTTTGCGGTGGACTGGCTCAATTTGGTTTCGATTTTGATCCGTTTGGCTTCGATTCGGGCTAAGTGAGTAGACTTTTTGGCGCAGGCCGAGCACAATGCATATCTTCCTTTGTAAAACCGCAGGTCACAGAGGTGGCTGTTTTGGGTGTGCTCGGCAGATCGTAAAAAGTCTACTCACTTGGAATTTAGCCCTTTGGTCGTGGGGGTTGCTGGTCCCGTTTTGGTTGTCGAGAGAGGGTGAATTGAAGCGCCCCCGCACGCTCATGCTATAATCGCGGGCATGCCCCACAACTACATCTGCCTTCGAAAGGAGCCTGCGTGGCGAACGCCATCGAACAGCTCACGGACCGAGTGCTCGTGCTCGGCCGCCTCACCATCGTCCGCCGTGCCATTACTGCCGTGGCGGTCACCATTTCTGCCGTTCTCCAGACATTTCTGATCCAGGCGTTCATTCAACCCGCCGACCTGCTTCCGAGCGGTCTCACCGGCGTCGCGGTCCTACTCGATCGCGTTACCTCGCTCGGCGGCGTCCACATCGACATCTCGCTCGGTATGCTCGCGCTCAACATCCCCGTGGCACTCCTATGCTGGAGCGGCATTAGCAAGCGCTTCGTCATCTTCTCGATGATGCAGGTCGTGCTCTCATCGCTGTTCCTCAACATCTTTCACTTTGCCCCGTTTTTGGGCGACAAGATTATGCTCATCATTTTTGGCGGCGTGGTCTCGGGTCTGGGCGCTGCCATCGCGCTAAAGTCCGGCGCATCTACCGGTGGCACCGACTTTATCGCGCTGTGGGTCTCCAACCACACGGGCAAGACTATCTGGGGCGTCATCTTTGGTTTCAACTGCTTTATCCTGGCGATCTTTGGCTTTATGTTTGGCTGGGACAATGCGGCGTACTCCATCGTGTTCCAGTTTATTTCGACCAAGACCATCGACAGCTTCTATCGTCGCTACGACCGCGTGACGCTGCAGATCACGACGCGCAAGGCAGACGAGGTCATGACCGCCTATGTTGACCATTTTCAGCACGGCATTAGCTGCGCCGAGGTCATCGGCGGATACAGCCGCGAAAAGATGTACCTGCTGCACGCCGTTGTCTCGACCTACGAGAGCCAGGACATTATCAAGCTGGTGTGCGACATTGATCCCGGTGCCGTGATCAATGTGTTCCACACGCTCAACTTTGTGGGCGGCTGGTGGGGTGGTCATGTCGACGAGCCCATGCCCACGGCCGTTCCCGATCCCGACAAGCCCGCGCGTATGGCCAGCAGGCAGGCGCGCCTCTGCGAGCAGGACAGCCTGCAGCAGGACGACGGCAAGTAGGGTATTGGCATTTTGTCGGCCCTGCGCAACCCATCCGAACGAGTCCCCCGAAAGCCCCGTTGCTTTCGAGGGACTCTCGTTTGCCCAGATAAAACCTACCAAAATGAAGCTGTCGCTTTTTGGTAGGGATGGTGTATCGTTTTATCAATATGAGATAATATGAAACTAGACGTTATATACGTATTAGTTATTTCGATAAGAGTGATCAGATATGCCTGCGCCCAAAAATGCACCGCTTTACCAGCAGATTTACGACGAAATCAAGGACGCGATCGAGAAAGGTGTTTATGCACCCAAGGAGCGTATTCCGTCCGAGCTTGAGCTAGCCGAGCAGTACGACGTGAGCCGCATTACGGTGCGCCGCGCCGTCGAGGAGCTGTGCTCCGATGGCTACCTGGTTAAGCAGCAGGGCCGTGGCACCTTTGTCTCCACGCCGCACATCAACCGCCAGTTCCACGCTTCGACGCTGCAGACGTTTACCGCGCTGTGTGCCGATAATGGCATGAAGGCGGGCGCGCATGTGGTCGATCGCCAGATTGTGCCGGCACGTCAAAACGAGATGGAGTTCTTTGGCCTGCAAAAGGACGCGCTGCTGCTGCACATCAAGCGCGTGCGTACAGCCGACGGCGAGCCCATCTTTGAGGAGAACATCTTTGTGCCGTTTGACGCCTACCGTGAGCTGTTGACGGCCGATCTTGAGGACAAGTCGATTTTTGCCGAGGTCGAGCGTGTTGGCGGAACGCCGATTGTCTCGGTTGGCTACCGCACGGTCGAGGCCGTTCGTGCCAATACCGAGCAGGCGGCCGAGTTGGGCATTGCCCCGCACGATCCACTGCTCAATCTGCGTGCCAGCTTTACCGGTCCCAATGGCGAGCCGGTCCTGATGGGTAAGCAGTACTACGTGGGATCGCGCTACGTCATGGTCATGTAAGTTACGCGGTTTTACCAAACCGCGTAACGGCTCGACGCTGCAAACGCCCCTAAGCGGCAATCTGACGTTCAATCGTCGGTCGCGTACCGAAGTACGCTTCCCTCCTCTTTCACGTCACCTTGCTCACTTAGGGGCGTTTTCGCTGACTTATGCTCAACCAGCGGCGTCTCCGCGCTTGTCAAGAGAATAGTAGTCATTGGGGACGTTCTTGAATGACTACCCAATAGTAGTCATTGGGGACGTTCTTAAATGACTAGTCGTTGGGGACGTTCTTGTTTGACTAGTCGTTTAAGAACGTCCCCAACGAC
>JAXKHW010000039.1:0-3612 GCA_036549635.1 Collinsella sp.
TAACGCACAGGTGTTATCGTAGTTTCTGCCGAAAGTTCCACCGAGCACGCGAGGTGGAACGAATCACAGAAACTTCGCCGTCCCTTCGATTCGTGCAGCCTTGGACCTTTCGCATCTAGTCACCAAGGCAACACGCTGCCGCGTCATGATGGGATCAAACGTGAGCGATACAAAGCTAAAGCCAACGGCTAAAAAGCCCGCAACCCGCAAACCGGGTCCGCACACACCGGAGCTCTCCAAGGACGATGTCTACCTGTTTGGCATTGGAATGTGGGAGCGCAGCTGGGAAAAGATGGGCGCGCATCCCGACACGCAGCAGCGCACGCGCGGCTGGCGCTTTTGCGTTTGGGCGCCCGACGTAAAGAGTGTCCATGTCATTGGTGAATTTAACGACTGGGATGAGCAGGCCAACCCGCTGGTGCCCGTGCATACGAGCGCTATTTGGGAAGGCTTTATTCCTGGCGCCGAGCAGGGTCAGCTCTATAAATATCTTATTGAGACCAACGAGGGTGAAAAGCTCTACAAGGCCGATCCGTATGCCTTTAAGGCCGAGTGCCCTCCGGGTACCGCGAGCGTGCTGTGGACCCTCGATGGCTACAAGTGGAACGACGCCGCGTGGCTCAAGCGCCGCGCCAGCCACAACCACATGTCGCAGCCGCTCAACATCTACGAGGTGCATATTGGCTCGTGGAAGCGCCACGGCGACACGCCACAGGGCGAGCCGGACGAGTACGGCAACTACCCCGGCCCCATGGACCCCTTCCCCGCGCAGCGCGGCGAGTTCTACACCTACGACGATCTGTCGGTGGAGCTCGTGGACTACGTGCGCGACATGGGCTACACGCATATCGAGGTCATGCCGCTTATGGAGCACCCCTTCGATGGCTCCTGGGGCTATCAGACAACCGGCTACTTTGCCGCCACGTCGCGCTACGGCAACCCCCAGCAACTCATGCACTTTATCGATGCGTGCCACGAGGCGGGCATCGGCGTGATTATGGACTGGGTGCCCGGCGGTTTTTGCGCCGACTCCCACGGCCTTGCCACCTTTAACGGTCACATGCTGTTTGAGCACGAGATTCACCCCAACTGGGGCACGCACAAGTTCGACTTCGCCCGCGGCGAGGTCCGCTCCTTCCTGGTCTCCAATGTGCTGTACTGGCTCGAGAACTTCCACGTGGACGGCATTCGCATGGACGGCGTTTCCAGCATGCTGTACCTCAACTTTGGCATCGACGATCCGGGCCAAAAGAAGTTCAACAAGTACGGTACCGAGGAGGACCTGGACGCCAGCGCGTTTATCCGTCAGGTCAACTGCGCCGTGGAGGCACACTACCCCGACGTGATGATGATGGCCGAGGAGTCCACCGCGTGGCCGCTCGTGACCTATCCGCCGCAGGACGGCGGCCTGGGCTTCCACTACAAGTGGGACATGGGCTGGATGAATGACACCCTGCACTACATGCAGACCGATTTTCCGTGGCGCCCCGGCAACCACGGACTGCTTACGTTCTCCATCATGTATGCCTTTACCGAGAACTTTATTTGCCCGCTGAGCCACGACGAGGTCGTGCACGGCAAGTGCTCGCTGATCGGCCGCATGCCGGGCGACTGGTGGCGCCAGTTTGCCGGCCTGCGCACGCTGGCCTTCTACCAGATGACGCACCCCGGTGCCAAGCTTAACTTTATGGGCAACGAGATCGGGCAGTTTATTGAGTGGCGCTACTACGAATCCATCCAGTGGTTCCTGACCGAGGAGTACGAGACCCACCGTCATCACCAGGCGTTTATCAAGGCGCTCAACCACCTGTACACCGACGAACCCGCCCTGTACGAGCGCGGCTACACCGACGACGGCTTTACCTGGATCGACGCGGACAACTCCAAGCAGTCCATCGTGAGCTTTGTGCGTCAGGGCGAGGACGTCGATGACGACCTGGTGATCCTGATCAACTTTGACCCGGCGAGCTACGAGAGCTTCCGCGTGGGCGTGCCGCGCGAGGGCGACTGGGAGGTCATCTTCGATTCCGACCGTCCCGAGTTCGGTGGCAGCGGATATGCCGGTGAGGAGCCCTACACCTGCTCGAGCGAGCCCTATCCCTGGAACGGGCAGATGGATTCCATCGAGATAAAGGTGCCCGGCCTGGCAGGTGTGGTGCTTAAGCGCCGCGGTCCCAGCAGCTACAAGCCGCCCGTGGTCGAGGAGCCCAAGAAGGCGACGCGCAAGCGTGCGTCCTCGGTGAAGCCCAAGACCGCGGCAGCTAAGAAGGCTCCGGCTAAGGCAAAGACTGCCAAGTCTGCCGCCAAGGCTTCGACCAAATCCACCACGGCCAAAAAGGCAACCACCAAAAAGGCTGCTCCCAAGGCCAAGACAGCTGCTGTTAAGGCTCCTGCCAAGAAAGCGTAACAAAAGCGTTACCACTGTAATTACCCGCCCCGCCGGGGCGTAGGATACAAGTCATAACCGTTCCGGGAGAAACATCCCCGGGGGAAAGGAACGTATGAATAAGATCTTCGACAACAAGCAGGAGTTTACCGAGCTCTATCGCGATGCCGTCATGAGCATCAGCGGCAAGAGCGTCGAGGCTGCCAGCGACCTCGACCGCTTTAACGCCCTGGCCAAGCTCGTGGCCGAGAAGGCCCGCACCGTTGCCACCAAGAGCGACGCCCGCGCCACCGCCGAGGGCAAAAAGCGCGTGTACTACTTCTCGATCGAGTTTTTGATCGGCCGCCTGCTCGACAACTACCTGCTCAACTTTGGCGTGCGCGACATGGTCGCCGAGGCGCTCGACGACATGGGCTTTGATCTGTCCGTCATCGAGAATCAGGAGTCCGATCCGGCGCTGGGCAACGGTGGTCTGGGCCGTCTGGCCGCATGCTTCCTGGATTCCATGGCAGCCGAGGGCATTGCCGGCTACGGCAACGGCATGCGCTACCGTTACGGCCTGTTTAAGCAGGAGATCGTCAACGGCAGTCAGGTCGAGGCCACCGATGAGTGGCTCACCCACGGCTATCCCTGGGAGGTCCGTCGTCAGGACAAGGCCGTGACCATTAAGTTTGGCGGCCATGTTGAGGGCTTTGAGGAGAACGGCCGCACGTTCTACCGCACGGTGGACACGCAGGACATCCTGGCCGTCCCTTATGACATCCCCGTTGTGGGCTATGCCGGCGAGACCGTCAACAAGCTGCGCGTCTGGGCCGCCGAGCCGGTCGAGGAGCACTTTGACCTGGAGGCCTTCAACCGCGGCGACTACGCCCTGGCCGATGCCGAGCGCGCCGAGGCCGAGGCCATCAGCGCCATCCTCTACCCCAACGACGCCGGCGAGCACGGCCGTCTGCTGCGCCTGAAGCAGGAGTACCTGTTTGTCTCAGCCGGTATCTACAGCCTGCTCGACACCTTTGAGAAGGAGCACGGCAAGAACTGGGAGCTGCTGCCGCAGTTTGTTGCCATCCATACCAACGACACCCACCCCGCCATGTGCGGCCCCGAGCTCATGCGCATCCTCATCGACGAGAAGAAGCTCGAGTGGGACGACGCCTGGAACATCGTGACGCAGGTCGTGAGCTACACCAACCACACCATCCTGCCCGAGGCTCTGGAGAAGTGGCCCA
>JAXKHW010000302.1:0-1847 GCA_036549635.1 Collinsella sp.
AGGCAGAAGATGGACGAGAAGATGATGATGGGGATGACGGAGATAAAACCGTCGCGGATCGCCTTGAGGTACTTGTTGCGGGCGATCGCGTTGAAAAAGGGCTGCCCCTTTTCGATGATGGCGATGAGTTGCTCCATGCAAAGCTCCTAAGAGTCGGTGGGTTGGCAACGATGGTAGCTTTTGACGTTTGGTTGCCAAAATGTTGACGTTGCCATTTTGCGACACAAAATAAGACGCGAACCGATGGCCCCTGTGCCTGTGGACCGTCGATTCCTTGCGCGTAAACGTTTGAGCCGCCCGGTGGCTCTGTGTTTGCACAATGGCAACGTTAACATTTGGGCGACAAAAGCCGTTCGGGGAAGCAAAAATGTCGGTGAACGGTAGGTTTTGGGTGGTGAGCGTATGGTGGGGGAGGCGTTGGATATACTTGAAGACGTTTCATTTGGCTGCGCAAGGTGCCACCAATGGCATCGTTGACATAGAAAGATCGACCTATGGCCGCTGTTAAAAAATCGGTATCCGTCAAAGACGTGGCGCGCCTCGCGGGCGTCTCGGAGCAGACGGTCTCGCGCACCGTGCACGATTCGCCCAGCGTGCGCCCCGAGACCAAGGAGCGCGTGCGTGCCGCCATGCGCGAGCTGGGGTATCGTCCCAATTTTGCCGGTCGATCGTTGCGCCGTGGCAAGTTTAAGACCGTTGGCGTCGCCATGTTCAACATTACCGGTACCGGCAACCTCGACCGTATGGAGGGCTTTGCTGCCGCGGCCGACAAACATGGCTATGCCATCACCCTCACTAAAGTAGATGGACATCCCTATACCCTCGAGAGCGCATCGTCGCGTATGAGCGCGCTGCCGGTAGACGGCATGGTCGTGATCATGAATCGCATGCCGGCGGACTTTGGCACCTTCGAGCCGCTGCCCGGCATGCAGACGGTGCTCGTTACGATGCTGGAGCACCCGCTCTGTTCAACGGTCGATAACGACCAGTTCGATTGCTCGCGCCAGGTGGTCGAGTACTTGCTGGGGCGGGGGCACAAAACCGTGCACTTTATCTCGTGTCCCGAGCGCTCGCTTTCGGGCATGCGGCGCGAGGAGGGCTGGCGCGAGACATTGCGCGCGCATGGTATTGAACCGCCGCGACTCGTCCGTGGGGATTGGACGGCACAGAGCGGATATGCTGCCGGTCAGGCTCTGGCGGAAGATCCGACCTGTACGGCCATTTATGCTTCCAACGATGCCATGGCCTACGGCTGCATTCGCGGGCTCGAGTCGTGCGGAAGGCGTGTGCCCGAGGACGTGAGCGTGGTGGGTGTTGATGACAGCCTGGGCGATATCGTGCCCGACCGTCGCCTGACCACGGTGCGCTTTGACAACAAGCGCGTCGGCATGTGGGCGGTTGACAAGATTGCCGGCGCTGAGGGCGTTGAACCCGGTGTGGAGCACATGCTGTTTCCGGGCGTGCTCGTCGAGGGCGATACGGTGCGCGATTGGCGCTAGAGCGCGGGTCTGTTTGGGTTTCCGTTAATTGTGTTCGATATTGTTCAGATTGGTTTAAAAACCGTTCACGGGCGAAAAGTGACCGTTCATAGCTCGAAATTACGTTTTGCGCTGTTCTTTTTTGTTTGAATGTTATTGTTTCTGTCATACACAACGCAGCGCGTATGCCCGGACGCGATGCTCTCCATTGGTTCATATGTGAAAGGAACGCAACATGGCAACCAAAGAAGAAATCTCGATGGTTGGATTCGAGATTGTCGCATACGCAGGTGACGCCCAGACCGATCTGCTTGCAGCGCTCGATGCTGCTCGCGAGGGTGACTTTGAGAAGGCCGAGCAGCTGCACAA
>JAXKHW010000303.1:0-11888 GCA_036549635.1 Collinsella sp.
CGATCGCTCGGAGTCGCTCGACCGTATGACGCCAATGCGAGCACCTCGGTCGATGAAAGCGGCACATCTTTGTCATCGATGCGCTTGTAGCTGCCGCCCTGGGCGCCCCGCTCTATGACATAGCAGGGCTTGCTCGACGGATCGAGCTCCTCAATCGTAATGACGAGAACGATGACGCCCTGAAGCTCCACTCGCTCGATCGTGTATTTAGGCGGATTGGCCAGCTTTCCTCGACCGCCGGCATCGCCCATGCCCGCCACGAATTGGTTGAGCACTTTCTCGGTCTCGAAGTTCTCAACCGGGACAAAACCTGCGCGCTCACTCACTCCGAGCACGATGGTTCCGCCGGCAGTGTTCGCGAATGCGCTCACCGTTTCCCACACGTCGCGGGAAAGCGTCGTGGCGCTCTCCTTCGCTTCGACGTTAAGATCATCCGAGCCCATACGCCTTAAAGACTCAAGCAGACCGGTCAGCTCGTTTTCGTTCATCTGCACGTCCTTTCGCTCGGTCCTGCAGAGAATGCCGCGGATAGATTTCCCTCGTCTCTCAGTTATCTCTCGTAATTATCTCTCATTTATCTCTCTATCTCTCGGCTTAGAGATAAGAGATAGATAGAGATGGAATGTCTACCATTTGCTTCATCTATACATATTTTTGCTGGTAGAACAATCGGTATTGAGACAATACCATGATTGCCTGTCTCTTTGCTGCTCAGTTATCTCTCATATTTTTCTCTCATCTTCCTGTCATCTTTCATATTAGAGACGAATGAGAGACGAGAGATACGCAAGTGATGGATGAGCGAGGATTTTCGGACGGTCGGATATCGAGAGTGGATATTTGGACGGTTTTTGGGGCTTTTGCGGCAAATTCCGTCCAAATATCCACTCTCGTTCGATAGGTATCCGGAAATCCTCGCTCGTCCGTCCGAATATCCACTCTCGTTTGGCGAGTGTCCAATTTTCCACGCTCGTGCGGCGGGCACGCGGGACCTATGCCCAATCCGGCTGCATCGTCTCCAGTTCGCCGCAGGGTCGCGGCCCCATATGGGTATACTCTCGAGGATTCGACTCGATTCGCCCCCGCTGGGGCGTCAAAGGAGACTGCATATGCCCACCACCTCAACCGACCCGCGCGCCGCAGCCGCTGCACTGCTGGTGCCCGGCACTACCTGCCACGGCTTTGCCGTCGAGCGCCGCGAGACCGTGCCCGAGCTCGACTCGGACGCTTACGTGCTGCGACACACTGCCTCGGGCGCTCGCCTGCTGTACCTGGCGTGCGACGACGAAAACAAGGCCTTTGCCATTGGCTTTAAGACGCCGCCGGCCGATTCCACCGGCGTGTTCCATATTCTTGAGCACTCGGTGCTGTGCGGATCGGCCAAGTTTCCCGTCAAGGAGCCGTTTGTCGACCTGATCAAGAGCTCCATGCAGACGTTCCTCAACGCCATGACCTACCCCGACAAGACCATCTACCCCGTTGCCACCACCAACGAGCAGGATCTGTACAACCTGATGGACGTGTACCTGGACGCGGTGTTCAACCCGGCCATCTATACCAAGCCCACCATTTTTGAGCAGGAGGGCTGGCACTACGAACTGGACCTGCCGGAGGGCGACGGCGACAGCAGCGCCGCGAGCCTGCACGAGGGCACGCTGCGTTATAACGGCGTGGTGTTCAACGAGATGAAGGGCGCGCTGTCCGACCCCATGAGCGTGCTGGACGACGCCGTCAACGCCGCGCTCTATCCCGACACCGCCTATGCGCACGAGAGCGGCGGCGACCCGCGCGCGATTCCCGCGCTCACCTACGAGCAGTTCCTGGACACGCACGCGCGACACTACAATCCCTCCAACTCCTACATCACGCTCTACGGCGACCTGGACGTGGACCGCGCACTGGCCTTTTTGGACGAGCGCTATCTGTCGCAGCCGAGTGCCGCGAGCCGCCGCATGGACGCTGCCGTTGCCGCCGGCGAGGACCCGTCCACGCTGGCGCCCAATCCGTTGGACGCGCAGGCGCCCGTGACCTGCGAGTACAAGCGCATCGAGATGGCCACCACACCCGAGAACGCCCTGGTGGGCCTGGGCCTTGTGCTGGGCAGCGCGCTCGACCGCAAGCGCACGATCGCGGCGGATATCCTGTTCGAGGCGCTGCTGGGCTCCAACGAAGCGCCGGTTAAGAAGGCCATTCTGGCCGCCGGCCTGGGCGGCAACGTGGTGAGCTACACCGCGGCCGAGAGCCTGCAGCCCTACGAGCTCATCATGCTGCAAAACGCACAGCCCGGTGTGGCGCGCGAGCTGCGTCGCGTGTTCCAGGACGCCTGCCGCGACCTGTGCGAGCACGGAGTTCCGCGCGAGCGTCTGGAAGCCATCATCAGCAGCAACGAGTACGACCTGCGCCAGCGTGACTATGGCATCGCCGACGGCGTGGCCATTGCGTGCGACGCGCTGAGCACCTGGCTCTACGATGACGACGCCGCGACGCTGGCGCTCAAGTACGGCCCGGTGTACGAGGAGCTGCGTAGCGAGCTGGACGGCAGCTATTTTGAGGACCTGCTGCGCGAGCTGGTGCTGGAAAACGACCACATGGCACTGGTCGAGCTGGTGCCGGTGGACGCCGCCGAGGGTTCGGAGGGTGCCGAGGCCGCCGAGCTGGCAGCCAAGCGCGATGCCATGACCGATGCCGAGCTGACCGACGTGGTCGAGCGCACGGCCGCGCTGCGTGCCGCGCAGGAGGCGGAAGACACACCCGAGGCCAAGGCCACGCTGCCGCGCCTGCGCGTGTCCGACATTGGCGAGGCGCGCCCCGAGCCGCCACTGATCGTGGACACGACCGTGCCCATCCCCTGCCTGCGCCACGGCATCCCCACCAACCGTCTGGCCTACGCCATGCAGTATTTCGACCTGAACTGCGTCGCGTTTGAGGACCTGCCCTATGTGACACTGCTCTGCCGCCTGCTTAAGCAGCTGCCCACGCGCGAGCACTCGGCCGAGGAACTCGACAACTTGCTCGCTGGCAAGCTCGGCTTTTTGAGCTTTACGACCGAGGTCATGACGCAGCCCGAAGTGGACGGCGTGCGCCCCTACCTGCTGGTGAGCGCCGGCGCCCTGTCCGAGAAGATCGATGCGCTGGCGAGTCTGCCGCGCGAGGTATGGTCGAGCACGCTTTTGGCAGATGCCGACGCCGACCGCGTGCGCGACGTGCTCACACAGATTCGCATTGGGCTTGAGCAGGGCTTTATCAACAACGGCCACTCGGCGGCGCTCGGTCGCGCGATGAGCTACAGCTCGCCTTCGGCCGTGGTGCGCGAGCAGCTTTCGGGCGTGGACTTCTATCTGTTCCTGCGCGACCTGCTCGACCACTTTGACGAGCGCGTGAACGGGTTGCGTACCAAGCTTGCCGAGCTGGCAGGCCGCATCTTTGTGGCCGATGGCTGCCTGGCGAGCTTTACCGGCAGCGACGAGGACTTTAACGCATACTGGGCCGCCGCGGGCGACCTGGAGCTGGGCGCTGGCGACGGCGCCGATGCCGGCCGCAACGCGCTCGTGGTGCCGACGCCGTGCGACCGCCACGAGGCCTTTGTCATCCCCAGCGACATCTGTTTTGCGGCAAGCGCGTGCGACCCGCGTCGCTTGGGCATCGACGTGACGGGCGCCTGGGCGGTTGCCGCCAACGCGCTCTCCTACGACTATCTGTGGAACGAGATCCGCGTTAAGGGCGGCGCGTACGGCTGCGGATTCCGCGCGGCCGGCGAGCGTCAGGCGGCGTTCTACACCTACCGCGACCCGGCAATCGACCCCTCGATTGAGCGCGTGGCGCGCGCGGGCGAATGGCTCGGCAGCTTTGATCCCGACGAGGCCGCCTTTGAGGGCTTTATCGTGAGCTGCGTGAGCGGCATGGACGCGCCGGTGAAGCCGTACGCGCTCACCAAGCGCCGCAACACGACCTACCTGGCCGGGCTCGATCCGCATGCACGCGAGGAGCGCCGCGCCCAGATGCTCGCCGCCACGCCCGGTGAGCTCCGCTCGCTCGGCGCCGACGTGACGCGCATCGCAGCCGAGTCGCCAACCTGCGTCTTTGGCGGCCGCGACGTCATCGCCAAGAGCAACGCCGGCTTTAACGTCATCGACTTGCTGGGCTAACGCACAGCAAGCAAAACCACCATGAAGGGCGCCTGTGAACTGCGCCCTTCATGGTGGTTCGAACACTTGTTCTATACGCACACATGTTCTATACTAGAGGTGCTTGCATCGAACTGAAATTGCAACTAAAATATAGTTGCAGAATGTGAGGCGGGATGACTCGATCCGATAAACTCATCGCCCAACTGTTTAGCTGCCCTTCGACGTATCGGTATGCGGATTTTTTAAAAGTCATGGCTTCATATGGCTTTGAAATGGACAGCAAAGGCAAGACATCCGGATCGCGCGTTCGCTTCTACAGGCCATCAGATGGCAGGATGTTCGTAATGCACGCGCCTCATCCATCTGACGAATTGACAGCGGGGACCATTCGAAACATCGTTCGCTTTTTGCAAGATGTCGGAGGTAGTCATGAGTAACGTTTTGGCATACAAGGGTTATTTCGCCCCGGTCGAGTTCGATGCCGAACAGCATGTGCTAACAGGTATGGTCGCCGGCATTAGGGACGCAATCGTATTTGAAGGCTCCACGGCTAAAGAAGTGGAGCAATGCTTCCACGACGCCGTCGACGATTACCTTGAGTTTTGCGCCGAGAAGGGCAAGGAACCCGAGCGGGCTTTTAAGGGCTCTTTCAACGTAAGAACGGGCTCTGAGCTCCACAAGCGAGCAGCGCTGGCAGCGGCAAAGAAGGGTGAATCGCTCAATAAGTTTGTGACTGAAGCAATCGCTGCGGCGCTGTGAAGCCAACGTCGAGTCGAGACCGCCACAAAGGGCACCTTTGTGGCGGTCTCGACGTTTGCCCAGATAAAACCTGCCAAAATAAACCTGTCCCTTTTTGGCAGGTTTGCTAGAGGAGGCTGGGATGGACAAGGCTGAATTGCGGCGGGTAGTGATTGCTCGGCGCGATGCTCTTGACTTGGATGTGCGGGCGGCAAAGTCTGCCGTTATCTGTGCGCGACTTGTTGAGCTGTTGGATCGCTTGGATGCCGCGGCGCCGCACACCGTTGCCGTCTATGCCGCGATGGGTTCCGAGGTCGACCCTGCCGCGTTTGCCGCTACGGCCGCCGCGCGCGGCTGGCGCGTAGCTTATCCGTGCATGCTCTCGGCAATTGATGCCGCAGCTTGTGGCCAGCGCATGTGCATGCGGGCAGTTGCTGTCGACGATGCGTCCGCGGCTCCGTTTATCGCCCACCCCACGCGGGCCTTCGCGGCCACGGACATCGACAGCAGCCGCTTCCCTATCGTGCCTGCCGAAGCTCTCGACATGATCATCGTGCCGCTCGTAGCATTCGACCGCGCCGGCGCGCGCCTAGGCTACGGCGGAGGCTGCTACGACCGCTACCTGCCCATGCTCTCGCCCGCATGCCAAATCATCGGCATCGCCTTTGACGAGCAGCGTGTCGACCACGTTCCCACCGACGCCCACGACCTACCGCTACCCCACATCGTGAGCGCCTAACGGCTGGCGCACCTCCCGACGGCCTAGTGCTCCTCGCCGGCGCGGGCCAGGTCGTAGGGCGTGGTCTGGTAGACGTAGTAGTTGAGCCAGTTGGTGTAGAACAGCTGAGCCTGGCTGCGCCAGACGTTACGCGGCTCGGCGGTGGGGTCATCGCCCGGGAAGTAATGCGCCGGCACCTGAGGGTTGAGCCCGCGCTTCACGTCGCGCTCGTACTCCAGGCGCAACGTGTCGGTATCGTACTCGGGATGACCAAATACAAAGAAGCGGCGGCTGTCGGTCGACTTGACGATGTACAGGCCCACCTCATCGGACACGGCCACGACCTCAAGCTGCGGCTCGGCCTCCACGTCCTCGCGGCGCACATCGGTGTTGCGCGAATGCACGGCATAGAAACGGTCGTCAAAGCCGCGGACTAGCGGGCTTTGCGGCTTCACTAGATAATGCTCGAACACGCCGCTCGCCTTTGCCGGCAGGTCGTACTTCTGGATACCGTAATGATGGTACAGACCGGCCTGCGCGCCCCAACAAATGTGCAGCGTAGAGTGTACGTGCGTAGTGGACCAATCCATGATCTGGCAGAGCTCGGGCCAGTAGTCGACCTCCTCGAACGGCATCTGTTCCACCGGCGCGCCCGTGATGATCAGGCCGTCGTAGTGGATGTCGCGGATGTCGTCGAACGTGCGGTAGAACGTCTCCAGGTGGCCGGCGCTCACGTGCGTGGCCTCGTGCGTTTTAGTGCGCAGCAGGTCCACCTCCACCTGCAGCGGCGTGTTGGAGAGCTTGCGCATGATCTGCGTCTCGGTGGCAATCTTGGTGGGCATGAGGTTAAGGATGAGCACGCGCAGCGGACGGATGTCCTGGTGCAGCGCGCGGTACTCGGTCATGACAAAGATGTTCTCGCTCTCGAGCTGCGCGGCGGCAGGGAGGGCGTCGGGAATACGAATGGGCATGGATGCTCCTTACGAGTCAGTTGCAGCTATGGTACAACGACCGGCCCCATCCGCGCGAGCGCATCGCCCAGCGATGCCGTCAGCGGCCCAAATCACTCCAAAAGTAGAGATTAAGGCATGTCCCAAAATCTGCGGCGCTTTAGCCTGGCAAAGTGGCGGCAGGAAGCTACAATGGTTCGACGCGAAAAACTCGGCCGAAAGGATACATATATGTACCAGACGCGTAAGATCGGTGTGGTCGGCCAGGGCCACGTAGGAGCACATGTCGCCAACAGCCTGCTCATGCAGGGCATTGCCGATGAGCTGTACCTGTGCGATATCAACGAGGCCAAGGTGACGTCCGAGGTCCAGGACCTGCGCGACTCCCTTTCGTTTGTCCCGTACAACACCAAGATCGTCAACTGCTACGACCACTACGAGGAACTTGCCTGCTGCGACGTCATCGTCAACGCCGCCGGCAAGGTCGCGCTGGCCGCCGGCAACCGCGACGGCGAGCTGTTCTTTACCACCGACGCCGCCCGCACCTTTGCCAAGCGCATCGTCGACGCCGGCTTTGACGGCATCTTCGTGAGCATCTCCAACCCCTGCGACGTCGTGTGCACCGAGCTGTGGCACCTGACCGGCTACGATCCCAAGAAGATCATCGGCTCGGGCTGCGGTCTGGACTCCGCCCGTCTGCGCACCGAGATCTCCAAGAAGGTCGGCGTGAGCCCCAAGTCCATCGACGCCTACATAATCGGCGAGCACGGCTTTAGCCAGCTGGCCGCCTTTAAGGCCGCAACCATCGCCGGCAAGAGCCTCAACGAGCTTCAGGCCGAGAACCCCGACAAGTACGCCTTCGACCACATGGAGGTCGAGGAGCTTGCACGCAAGGGCGGCTATGTGACCTACCAGGGCAAGCAGTGCACCGAGTACGCCGTCGCCAACTCCGCCGCGCGCGTCTGCGCCGCCGTTCTGCACAACGAGCACGCCGTGCTTTCCGCCTCCACGCTCATGACCGGCCAGTATGGCGAGGAGGGCATCTTCACCTCCCTGCCGTGCGTGATCGGCGCCGAGGGCGTCGAGGAGGTCTACACGCTCGACCTTTCCGAGTATGAGCTCGAGGGCTTCCACAAGAGCTGCCAGCACATCCGCGACAACATCGCCCAGCTCGACTGGTGGGAAGCCGAGGCATACGACGCCAAGTAAGCGTCGGTTGCCGCGACACCTCGCTCATACGGACGCCATGCAAAGCGGGCCGCTTTTTGACTCACACGATACGCTTGCGAATCGAAGGTGAATACTTTTCCCGGTACCTAGTACTGCTCGATGCCCATGTAGCGACGAATCTCGGGGCTGTGGTCGAACACCTTGCCGCGGGCGGCACGCAGCTCGCAGCTCATCGCGTAGAAGAAGATCGGCTCCAGGTACGAACGCACGCTGGCAGGCACTTCACCCACGCCGTACTCGAGCGCATCGAGCACCATGACGGTATCGGTGTGCGTGTTGAGGAACGCAAGAGCGCGCTCCTCCATGGGGCGGCACTCGCCCGATCCGAGCTGCACAAAGTAGAACACGCCGGGCTCGGTGGCTTCGAACGGGCCATGGAAGTACTCGCCGGAGTGGATGTAGCAGCAGTGCTGCCACTGCATCTCCATGAGCGAGCAAATCGCCATGGCATAGGTCTGGCTAAAGTTGGGACCGGAGCCCAGGATATAGAAAAACTTGTGCTGCTGGCAGAGCTCGGCAAAGCGGGCGCCCAGCTCGGCGTTGACCTTCTCACGGGCGGCGGGCAGCAGCGCATCCATCTGCTTGAGGCCCTCATACATGTCGGCGAGTGACTCGTAGCCTTCCTGCTGGTCGAGCAACTCGGCGGCGATCAGAGCGCCAATGCCCTGCGGCACCTCAGCCTGCGACACGCCCTCACCCCACGGATAGACCCAGGTAGTCCACTTGCCGTTGTCGATCTTTGAGCCCTCGCAGTCGGTAAGGGCAATGACCTCGGCACCGGCGGCCAGCGCCATCTCGCAGCCGTCGACGACCTCCTGCGTGTTGCCGCTGTGGCTGCAGGCGATGACGAGCGACTTCTCGCCAAGACTCTTGGGAGCCATCAGGCAAAACTCGCGCGCCGTGTAGACCGTCGAGGTAAACGTGGTGGCCTCACGCTTGAGCAGCTCGTTGGCCGGCATGAGATCGATCATCGAACCGCCGCAAGCGATCCAAAAGACGTTCTCGATCTTGCCCTTGCGCTCGATGATTTCCTGAACCAGATCATGTGCGTTCATGCTGATGCTCCTCCTTGTGGGGCGGCTTTGAACGACGACAGCTCGTACCTGCTGTCGTTCTATGTTGTCCTATTTATAGCACGTGTAACAACGCCCGTGAAGTCATCTCAGCAAATTTGTTCTATGTTGTTCTATCTGTGGACGTTAGATGTCGAAGACGTAGCGCGAGCCCACGATCTTTTGGCGGCCGAGCAGTAGAGGGCGCCCGCCGGCGTCGGTAAAGTAGGCCTCCATATAGAAGAGAGGCTCGCCGACCGGCACCTCCAGCAGCGGGGCCGTCTGAGTATCGGCAAGCGCAATCTCCACGGTGCAGGGGTCGGACTTGAGCGGCGCGCGACCCGAATGCTCGGCAACGAGCGCAAAGATTGAGTTATCGGTGAGGTCCTCGTCGGCCAGCGTCTGCAGGTAGGGATGGTCGGCGAGCACAAAGGCGTTGTTCTCGAGCATGACGGGGATGCCGTCGGCCGTGCGCACGCGCTCGACCACGATAAGCTCGCAGCCGGGCTCCACGCCAAAGAACGCCGCATCCTCGTGCGTCGCCGCGACCACCGTGCGCGACACCAGACGCGCACCCGGCACCATGTCGTTGGCAGCACAACCCTCAGTAAAGCTCTGGACGTCACCCTTCTGGCGAATCTTGCGCTTGAGCTTGGGAGCGCACACAAAGGTACCCCTCCCCTGCTGGCGGTTGAGATACCCCGCGCGCGACAGCTCCTCGATGGCACGGCGCACGGTGATGCGCCCCACGCCGTAGGACTTCGCGAGCTCCATCTCGGCAGGGATGCGCGAGCCGGCGGGGTACACACCGCGCGCGATCTCGCCCTTTAGGTCATCCATGACCTGTTGGTACAGCGGCACGGCGGGCACGTCAGTGCGGTCGGTTTTATCGTCGAATGCCATCGTTACGCTCCATCCCGCGCATGCTCGGACTCAAATTCTTCAATCGCCGCCATAAACTGCTCGCCAAAGGCGTCGGCTTTTTTCTCGCCAATGCCGTTGACCTGGATCAGCTCCTCGCGCGTCTGCGGACGCAGGCGGCACAGGCCGCGCAGGGCCTTGTCGGAAAAGACCATATACGGCGCCATCTCCAGCTCGGTCGAGATCTCCTTGCGGAGGGCACGCAGGCGCTCGAACAGCTCGGCATCGTCGCCAACGCGCGGGCGCTGATCCAGCTCGGCCTCCTCGCGCAGCAGATCGACGGCGCGGCGGGCGCGGGCCGAGGCCTTGCGCTTGGACGCGCGACGCTTAACGGTAAAGGCGAACGCCTCGTCCTCGACCTCGCCGGCACGCGGACCCAGTCCCACGACTGGGTACTGCCCCTGCGAGGTGGCCAGATAACCGCGGCCGCACAGCTGGCCGATGATATCCTTGATGCGCCCGACCGATTCGCTCGACAGCTCACCGTAGCCGCAGTCCTCGTCCAAATGCATCTGGCGAATGCGCTCGGTGTTGCCGCCGTGAAGCACATCGGCGATGAGCGACTTGCCAAAGCGCATGGGACGCGTGGCCACATAACGCACAGCGGCGCGGGCCATATCGGTGACGTCCTCGACCTCGAACTGCGTGAGACAGTTGCTGCAGTTGCCGCAGCCCTCGGCGTCGTCTGCCGTGCCGCCCGCGGCGGCTGCCGCATGCTCGGCCGCGGCCTCGTCGCCAAAGTAGCGCAGCATGTATTCGCGCAGGCAGCCGGTGGTATTGCAGTAGCCCTCCATCTGGCTGAGCAGACGATAACGGTTCTGGAGCGCCCACGCGCGCTGCTCGTCGTCGAGCGCCTCGTCGGCCGCATCGCCGCGGTCGATCAAAAAGCGGCGCATGCGAAAATCGTTACCGTTCCACAGCAAGTGACAGCTGGCCGGATCGCCATCGCGGCCAGCGCGGCCCGCCTCTTGGTAGTATGCCTCGATGCTCTCGGGCACGTTGTTGTGGATCACGTAGCGCACGTTGGGCTTGTCGATGCCCATGCCAAAGGCGTTGGTGGCAACCATCACCTGAATGTCGTCGTCGATAAAGGCACGCTGGCTCTGGCGGCGGGCGTCGTTGCCCATGCCGGCATGGTAACGGCCCACGCGAATGCCACTGGGTCCCAGCGCCTCGGCAAGCTCGCCCGCCAGCGCATCGACCGTCTTGCGAGTCGAGCAATACACGATGCCGCTCTCGCTCGAATGCGCAATCACGTAGTCGCGCACCCAGGCAGTCTTGGCCTTGTCGCCCATCTCCTCGCAACCAAAGTAGAGGCTCTTGCGATCGAAGCCCGTCACCACCGTCGCGGGGTTTTGCAGGCCGAGCATCTGCTGAATGTCCGCACGCACGCGCTCGGTCGCCGTAGCGGTAAAGGCCGCAACGATGGGGCGCTGCGGCAGGGAATCGATGAACTCACAAATCTGCAGATAGGCGGGACGGAAATCCTGGCCCCATTGGCTCACGCAGTGGGCCTCGTCAATGGCCACGAGCGGCACGCCAATGCCGCCGTCCGCCGCAGCCTCCTGCGCAAAGGCTAAAAAGCGCGGCTCGAGCAGACGCTCGGGCGCCACGTACATAAGCTGGTAGCGGCCCTCGCGCGCCCGTTTGAGCACGGTATTTTGCTGGGCCGGAGTAAGGCTGGAGTTGAGATAGCTGGGTCGCGCACCCGCCGCGAGCAACGCACGGGTCTGGTCCTCCATAAGCGACAGCAGCGGACTCACCACAAAGGTGATGCCGGGCAGCATAAGCGCAGGCACCTGGTAGCAAATGGACTTGCCGGCGCCTGTGGGCATAACGCCGAGCGCATCGCGGCCGGCAAGGATCGCATCGACCATGCGGTCCTGCCCCGGGCGAAACGAGGTGTAGCCAAAATAAGCGCCGAGCGTGTCGAGCGCCATCTGCTGCATGCTATCGGTCATGGTTTCCTAACGTCAGAATCATCTGCCGCCGATTTTACGCCGCCACGCGGACAGCAGTACACGGCCGCCGCCCAGACTAGTCGTTTAAGAGCGTCCCCAATGACTAAGGAATGTCCCCAGATGCCGGCAGAAAAGGAACGTCTCCAAGTGCCGCATCCGGGCCATGGCAACGCCGATGTTTTGGCAACGAC
>JAXKHW010000040.1:0-3809 GCA_036549635.1 Collinsella sp.
CCGTTCACACGGCCATCCACAACGCGACCCATTACTGTAGCCTCCCCGTCAGATACACGCCCGACACATCGCGCACGCGCTCAACCAGATCGCGAAACTTCATTAAGAACGCAACCTGCTGGGCATGCAGGCCAAAGTCGTCATCGAACACCGAGATGCCGGCCTTGGCCGAACCGCGAAAACCGCGATCGTCGAGCAGCGTGTCACAGGCCTCGAGCAGCGACGGCACCGCCGCCTTGTTGAGCTGGCACTCGCCAAAGGAGCGGATGGCCTCGAACTTGGTCTTGGCCTCCCCCTCCGGCAGCGCGTCGACGAGCGAATAGAAGACATCCACCGGCACCGACAGGCGCGGCTCAAAGCAATCGAGCACGCCGGTGTGGTGGCCCACGGCGAGCGTGTAGTACAGCACGTCGCAGGCCTCCTGGGGAACGTCTTCCTCGGTCTCCACAAACTTACGCGTGAGCTCATAGAAGACCACCTGGTCGGGCGCATGGCCCAGGCAGGGGTCGGCGACGCCCTCGGCGGCCTCGTCGCTTGCGCGCGAGGCATCGCCAAAGGAGCCGCCGAGCATACCGGGGCCCGCAAAGTAACCAGAGCGGTCCGTGAGCTCCATCTAGTGACCTCCGGCCAGCACCAGATCCTGCAGCGCCGAGTACACCTCAACACGGCGAGGATCATCCTGCTTGTCGATGAGCAGCGCCATGGCACCGCGGATATCGCCCTTGGGCGCGCCCTCGAGCGTGTCCATAAACTCGTTGGCCAGGTCGCGGCCGTAACGGTAGCCGCTCATGGCGCGAGCCTCGCGCTCGATGGCAACGCGCAGCTTGTACGGCACGCCGGGATGCAGAATATCGGCCTGCTCGCCGGCGGCCTCCACCGTGGTCTCGGCATGGAGCTTTTGGTCCAGCAGACCGAGCGCCATGGCAAAGCCGTAGACGGTCTGCGCAGGGCTGGGCGGGCAGCCGGGAATGTAGACGTCGACCGGCAGGATCTTATCCGTGCCGCCCCAGACGCAGTAGTTGTCGTAGAAAATGCCGCCGGTGCAGCCGCACGCGCCATAGGACACCACGATCTTGGGATCGGGTGCGGCCTCAAAGGCGCGCAGGGCCGGCATGCGCATGGCACGCGTCACGGCACCGGTGTACAGCAGCACGTCGGCGTGACGGGGCGAGGGCACGACCTTGATGCCAAAGCGCTCGACGTCGAAGACGGGCGTGATGGAACCGAAGATCTCGATCTCGCAGCCGTTGCAGCCGCCGCAGTCAACACGGTAGACGTACACCGAACGCTTGATCTTCTTAAGAAGGGTCGCCTTGGCCTTCTCGATGCTCTCATCGAGCTCGATCTTGGTCGGGCGGTACTGAAGCCGCTCGGGCAAAAGCGTGGGTTCGGCCATGGTTACTCCTCCTTCGTTTCAAAATCCATGATGATGCCCTCGACCGGCGCCGGACCGGCGGGAATCTCGGGCGCATCGGGGTTGAGCTCGCGGTCGATATACTCCGGGTTCACGCCGTGGCCGCCCAGATACTCCATGCCGGGGCCCTGGGGCTCACCGGACGCAAGCGTCTCATTGGCAGCCATGCCGTGCGCGTTGCCGGTCTTTACGGCCGAGGCGGCGCGCAGGGCGTCGAGCTCGCGCTTGCACTCCTGGCACATACCGACGGTACGGGCAGCCTGCTCGGCCTCCATGCCGCCGGCCTTTTGCAGCAGGCGCTTGGCATAGTCGATCTCCTTGTGCGGGGCAAACGGCTTGCCGCAGCGCGAGCAATGCTCGAGCGTATAGACGCTCTTGCTGGTGAGGTCGTCTTTGCTCATGACGGCCAGCTCAAACTCCTCAGTGAGCTTGATGGCCTCCATGGGGCAGGCCTCCTCGCAACGGCCGCAGAAGATGCAGCGACCGTAGTCGATCGACCAGGTGATGGTATCGGCCGCAAGGTCGGTGTCCATGCGAATGGCATCGGCCGGGCACGCCACGCCGCAGGCACCGCAGGCGATGCAGAGCTCGGCATTGTGCTCGGGCTTGCCGCGCATGTCCTTGTTGGTGGGGAACGGCGCAAACGGGTACTTGACCGTCGCGTCGCCGGCCTTGGCGTTAACCTTCCAAAGCTTCAGCATATTAGAGCGCCTCCTCATCGAGCGGAGCGGCCATGGTGCCCTCGCCCGCAAGCGGCGACTTGTCGCGCCAGACGTTCTCGAACTGCTCCTTGTCGAGCACATGGTCGCGCTTGGCGGCGACATCGGTCACCGTCACGCGGTCGGTGCAGGAGTAGCACGGGTCGAGCGAGCCGACGATCAGCGCCGCGTCGCCCACGGTGTTGCCGCGGAACATGTAGCGCAGGACCGGCCAGTTGCTGTACGTGGCGGCCTTGGCGCGCCAGCGGTAGCACTTCTGGTTGTTGCCGAGCATGGCCCAGTGCACGTCCTCGCCGCGCGGTGCCTCGGTGGCGCCGATGGCGTACTTGTGCGGGGTGTACTCCCAATCCGTGGTGAGGATGGAGCCCGACGGGCAGTTCTCGAGCATGGTCTCGATCATGTCGATCGAATCGTAGACCTCCTGGATGCGGACGGCGGTACGGCCGAAGGCATCGCAGGTGTCTGCCGTGGCAGCATGCATCTTCTGAATATCCGGATCGGCGTAGCCGTCGAAGGGATGGTCAAAGCGCACATCGCGGGCATAGCCCGAACCACGCATGAGCGGGCCGACCGGCGAAAAGTCGCGGGCGATCTTACGGTCGAGAATGCCGATGCCGCTCGTGCGCTCAATAAAGTTGGGCGTGGAGAGCAAAACGTCGACGAGCTCCTGGACCTCGGAGCGCAGCTGGTGGATGGTCGTGAGCGTGGAGAGCTTCTGTTCGGCCAAGATGTCGCGACGCACGCCACCGATCACATTGAGGCCATAGGTCTTGCGGTGGCCGCTGAGTTTCTCGGCCAGGTCCATGGACTTCTCGCGAACGCGGAAGAACTGCTGGAAGCCGGAATCGAAGCCGGTGTAGTGCGATGCGAGGCCAATGTTGAGCAGGTGCGAGTGCAGGCGCTCGACCTCGAGCATGATGGCGCGGATGTACTGTGCGCGCGGCGGGACGTGAATGCCCTGGGCGCGCTCGACAGCCTCGGCGTAGGCCACCGAGTGGGCGCAGCCGCAGATACCGCAGATACGGTCGGCAAGGAACGTCACGGCGTCATAGTTCAGGCGCGTCTCGGCGACCTTCTCCATACCGCGATGCACGTAGAACAGGCGGTAGTCGGCATCGACGATCGTCTCGCCCTCCACGAACAGGCGGAAGTGGCCGGGCTCGTCGGAGGTGATGTGCAGCGGTCCCATGGGGACGAGCGTGGTCTCCTTGCCCTTGGTGTCGGCCAGGAATTCGTAGTTTTCCATGTCGCTCGCGGGGGCGGGGCGGAAACGGTAATCCATCGAATCCTTGCGCAACGGGTACAGCCCACTGGGCCAATCGTCGGGAAGCACCAAGCGACGGCGATCGGGCAGACCCTCGGGAATCAGGCCGAACATATCGCGCAGCTCGCGCTCGCCCCACACGCAGGCGGGGACGAACGGGGTCACGCTCGGGAACGTCATCTTGGCGGGGTCGACCTCGGCGCGGACGGTCACCCAGCCGGGGTCCTCGCCCTCCATGGAAATGACGTAGTACACGGCGTAGCGACCGCACAGGCTGCGCTCGTCGTTGCCGACAATCACGGGAATCCAGCCGTAGCGCTCGTAGTACAGGTAGTGGACGGCCTCGGGCAGACGGTCCAGCTTGACGGTGATCGTCAGCTGGTCCTCGCACTGCCATTCGACCTTCTCGATA
>JAXKHW010000001.1:0-11808 GCA_036549635.1 Collinsella sp.
CAAACCCTTGGACTTCCCGTCGCCCGCTCCATAAGATAGATGAATGGCTCTGGTTCCTTTTGGGACCAGAGCCATTTTCGTAAGTGTACGGGGTGACGGAATCGATGTCGCCCCACGTCCCACCTAAGCTGCGGTGAAATAGTTTCTGAAAAGCCCGAATAAGCCTAATAACCCCAAATCAAGGAACTATTTCGCCACGACGTAGAAGGGATGGGGTTAGTGGCGACCGTGGTGGCGGAGCTTGTCGATGGTGGAGTCGGTGCTTCGGCTGCGGGCGTCGGCGGCGGTTTGGCGTTTACGGCGGTAATCGATCATGCCTTGGATGATGGGCTTGCCAAAGCTCACGACATCATCGTTGTAGATGGCGGTTCGGGCTGCGAGGAGGCAGTCGGTAAAGTCCATATGGGTCTTGCCGAAGAGTTTGACGGCAAGGGCGACAACGGTGGGCTCGTCGACCATGACGTCATCGAGCAGCCTTTTCATGACCGCAGCAATTTCAACGCGGGGAACCTTATAGACGTCGCGCAGCGTGACCACGACGCGCGTGATGATTTCGGGGTAGACACGTGCGGTGCGCGTGGCGATGACCTTGGCGGCGCGCGGTGACAGGACCTCGTCGTCGTTAAGCAGGTAGCGAAGGATGACGGTCTCGTCGATGATGGTGCTACTCATGGATATCTACTTCCTCGGGACCCAAAACCGACTCGTCGCTTTCTGTGGCTAGGTATTCAATCCAGGCATTGCGCTCCTCGGAGCGGCGATTGGGGTCCCCGTATGCTTTGAGCAGTCCATAGGCGGCCGTGCCGTCCTTGGAGCGCACGGCGACCGGTTGAAATGGGAGCTTGCGCATCAAAATACTCTGCGCGACAAATAGACGGACAGCCTCGGCGAGCGATGTGCCCATGGCGTCGTAGAGACGCTCGGCATGCTGCTTGTCTTCCTCGCGAATGCGCACCTGCAGGATGGCTCGTTTTTGAGTCGATGACATCACTGGCCTCCCTTAATGAGCGTGCAATTTGAATAGTCAAATACAACATCGGCTAATAATAGCCAATCTTACAACCACTACTTTATTGCACTAGAGTAATTGAGTGTAAACGATATTACAAACGTACTACATCTTTCAGAAACGAGCGTGAAATCTCCCTTGGATGTACGCATGTAATACACTCACCTTTATAGCTTCTAGAGAATAATTCCAACCTGCCAAAACCCCTGCAATACACCCGTATTGCAGGGCCTATGCTCAAGTTTGCCCCCTGCAACTGCGTATATTTAACCTGTATATCGTTGGAGGAATTCTATCGAAGTGCCTGTTTCGCCGCATGCACTCGATACGCCGATGCCGGACCACGGGCGGTCCGGGGCAACGTCGACAGGGTCTCTCCGGCATGGGATTCAGGAGGGAGTGAACAACATGGGCAATAAACGAGTCGTAGCCGATTCCTCACGCTGCATTGGGTGCCAAACCTGTATGGCGGCGTGCATCGAGGCGCACGACATCCCCGGCAACATCGCCGCGCCGCGCCTGCGCGTGACGCGTACGTACGAGATCTCCGCACCGGTGGCTTGCCATCACTGCGAGGATGCCCCGTGCGCGAAGGCCTGTCCTACGGGCGCCTTGTTCTTTGATCCAAAGAACCATCGTATCGGCGTCAACGAGGACAACTGCATCGGCTGCAAGAGCTGCGTCATGGCATGCCCCTTTGGCGCCGTGAGCGTGGCGACCACGCAGGTTCCGGTCTTGATGGGCGACGTTCGCGTGGGTTCGCAGACCAAGAGCTTCGTGCTCAAGTGCGACCTGTGCGTGGACCGTCCCGGCGGTCCGGCGTGTGCCGAGGCGTGCCCGACCAAGGGCCTCACCCTGGTTGACGAGGAGCGCCTGGCAGAACTGACTGCCGAGCGTGCCCGCGCCACCATCGAAAACGAGGCGTAAGCGTTGGGGCGACAAGCCCAATGATTGTCAAATTAGTACCGAGTAATCGGTAGCAGAAAAAGGAAGGAGGGTGTCATGGAGAAGCATAAAGTGATCTGCCCGTACTGCGGCGCCGGTTGCCAGTTTAACCTCCTGGTCCAAAACGGCCAGGTCGTGGGCACCGAACCGCTCAACGGCATCACCAACCAGAGCGAGCTGTGCCTTAAGGGCATGAGCGGCTACGACTTCATCAACGACACCAAGATCTTGACTCCTCGCGTACTGCACCCGATGATCCGCCGCACTAAGGGCGCGGATCTTGAGCGCGTAAGCTGGGACGAGGCACTGGATTTCACCGCATCTAAGATGCAGGCCATAATTGACGAATATGGTCCTAACGCTGTCATGACCACTGGCTCTTCGCGAGGCGGCGGCAATGAGGCGAACTACGTCATGCAGAAGTTTACGCGTGCGTGCATCGGCACCCACAGCGTGGACAACTGCGCCCGTACTTGACACGGCCCTACTGTCCTCGGTCTGATGGACACGGTTGGTTCAGGTTGCATGTCATGTTCCATCCCCGGTATGGAGGATGCGGGCTGCATTTTCCTCTTCGGCTATAACCCTGCCGATTCGCACCCCATCGTCGCAAGGCGTATCGTGCGAGCCAAAGAAAAGGGTTGCAAGATCATCGTCGCCGATCCGCGCCATATCGAAACCGCGCGTATCGCCGATCTCTACCTTCCGATCAAGAACGGTTGCAACGTTGCGTTCCTCAACGCCTTTGCCAACTGCTTGGTCAACGATGGCCTCTACGACAAGGAATTCGTCGCCGAGCACACGAACGGCTTTGACGAGTGGTGGGAGACCATCAAGAACTACACTCCCGAATCTGTACAGGACATCACGGGTGTCGAGCCCGCGTTGATCCACCAAGCTGCCGAGATGTACGCCACGGCGAAGCCCTCTGCCATCATTGGCTGGGGCATGGGCGTATGCCAGCAGAAGCAGAACCTGAAGACGGTGCACACCATCGCCTCTATCGCCTGCGTTGCCGGCCAGATCGGCAAACCCAATTCCGGCCTCGCGCCCGTGCGCGGTCAGAACAACGTCCAGGGCTCCTGCGATATGGGCATGCTGCCCAACCTGTACCCTGGCTACCAGAAGGTCACCGACCCGGCAGTGCGTGCCAAGTTTGCCAAGGCTTGGGGCGTGCCCGAGGAAAAGCTCCCGCTCGAGGAGGGCTACAAGCTCACCGACCTGGGCCACCTGGTCGACGAGGGCAAGGTGCACTGCTTCTACAACTACGGCGAGGACCCGGTGCAGACCGAGCCCGATTCGGCCGGAATGCGCAAGACGCTCTCCGAGCTGGATCTGTTCATTTGCCAGGACATCTTTATGACGCAGACGACCATGCTCGCCGACGTCATCCTGCCCGCTACCTCTTGGGGCGAGCACGAGGGTGTCTTTACCGCATCCGACCGTAGCTTCCAGCACTTTGACGCGGCCGTTCCGCCCAAGGGCGAGTGCCGTCACGACTGGGAGATCTTCGCGGATCTGTCCACGCGCATGGGTTACCCCATGCACTACGACAACACCGAGCAGATCTGGAACGAGTGCATTAGCCTGTGCCCCAACTTTGTGGGCGCAACCTACGAGAAGATGGCTCCCGAGGGCGGCTACGCCCAGTGGCCCGTCAAGAGCACCGATGTGAACGACCACGGTACGCCCGACATGTTCGCTGGTGGCAAGTTCACCACCAAGGACGGCCGCGCCAACCTGATGGCGCACGACTGGGAGGCGCCCTCCGAGCTTCCCGACGATGAGTACCCGCTCATTCTGTGCACCGTCCGCGAGGTCGGCCACTACAGCTGCCGCTCTATGACCGGCAACTGCAAGACGCTGGCGCTGCTCGCCGACGAGCCCGGCTTTGTCCGCATGAATCCCGCGGACGCCCAGGCGCGCGGCATCAAGAACGGCGATATCGTCTCGATTCACAGCCGCCGCGGCCAGGTATACAGCCGCGCCGACGTGAGCGACCGTATCAATAAGGGCACGGTCTATATGACCTACCAGTGGTGGATCGGCAAGTGCAACGAGCTGACCATGCACAAGGTCGACCCGGTCTCGCATACGCCCGAGGACAAGTTCTCCGCCTGCCAGGTCGACGCCATTGCCGACCAGGTTTGGGCAGAGGGCGAGGTGGAGCGTCAGTACACCGAGCTCAAGCAGGCTCTGGTCGACGCCGCCGCTCCCCAGGACGTTGAGCCTGGCGCCGCCAAGTTCGACGACGAGATGCACGTGAATCAAATCGTGTAGTCCCGTTTTCGTTGGCTTTTTGGGCCGGGCGTCCCGTACGTTCGGGAGCCCGGCCCGTTATTTTGAAAGGAAGTGGGGATGAACCGCTTCATCGACATCAACCCGGAGAGGTGCATCGGCTGCGGAACATGCCAGTCCGCCTGTGCCGACGCCCACCGGATGCAGGGTCTTCAGGATACGCCGCGCTTGGCGCTCGTGAAGACCGGCGGCATTTCGGCCGCCCTTGCCTGCCACCATTGCGAGGGTGCCCCCTGCGCCGAGGTCTGCCCGGTGAATGCCATCGAGCACGATGGCGACCGCATCCACGTCAAGGAGCAGGAATGCATCGGGTGCAGGCTGTGCGCCATCGCGTGCCCCTTCGGAGCCATCCATCCCGATGGCACGTCTATCGCCGGTGTCGCAGGCATGTGCGACCCGACGCCTTCGTATCCTAAGTCCCTGAGCAGCCTGCTTACGTGGGCTCCTGGTCAGTACACCTGCGCTGTCAAGTGCGACCTGTGCGCATTCGATCCGGACGGCCCGCATTGTGTGGCGGCGTGCCCTACCAAGGCGCTGACCGTCATGGGCGGCGCGGCCGATCGCGAGCTCGACGAGGCCAAGCGCCTGCGCTCGATCGAAAACGGTCCGGTCGTCGACGTTACCGCTGTGGCCCAGGGCCTGTCCGAGAAAGCAGAAGGGAGCGTAAACAATGGATAGCATGACGCTGTTTATCGCATCGCTTGCCGTCTCGTGCATCGGTGCGCTCGCCTCGGTTCTGCTGATCAAGGCCGATAACGCCGCCAAGACCGCCGGCTGCCTAATCGGCGCCGTCGCGGCCGTGCTGTCGTTCATCGCGGGCCTCGAGGCCGTGCTTGGCGACGTTTCGTCCCTCAACACGGTCTTCTTTTTCCCGTTCGCCCGTCTCGAGCTCTTGCTCAACGGCCTTGCGGGCCTGATCGTGGTCCTCATCTCAATCCTCGCCTTTGCGGGCTTCATCTACGGTCTGTCCTACTTCGATGAGTACCCGGGCAAGGTCGGGCGCGCCGGTTTCTTCATGAACACCTTCGTCGCCTCGATGATGCTCGTCATCACCGCCGACAACGTGTTCTGGTTCCTGGTCGCCTTTGAGCTCATGTCCCTTACGAGCTACTTCCTTGTCGTTATCGAGGAGAACAAGAACTCCATTAGGGGCGGTTGGCTCTACTTCGTCATCGCGCACGTGGGCTTTGTCCTTATCATGGCGAGCTTCCTGCTCATGACCAACGGCGTGGGCGGTTCCTTCAGCTTCAGTGATTTCCGTACGCATGACTTTGGACCCGCCGTCTCCTCCGCGTGCTTCGTCCTCGCGTTCTTCGGATTCGGCGCAAAGGCCGGTATCATCCCGCTGCACTCCTGGCTGCCCCAGGCGCACCCCGAGGCGCCGTCCAACGTGTCCGCCCTCATGTCCGGCGGCATGATCAAGATCGGCATCCTGGGAATCCTCAAGGTCGGTCTCGACCTGCTCGCGGGTTCGGGCGTCCAGCTCTGGTGGGGCCTCATGGTCCTGGTCTTCGGATCCATCTCGTCGGTCCTGGGCGTCGTCTACGCCCTCCACGAGCACGACATTAAGCGCCTGCTGGCCTACCACTCCGTCGAGAACATCGGCATCATCTTGCTCGGTGTCGGCGCGTCCATGACGGCGCACGCCCTGGGCAACGACGTCATCGCGACGATCGCGCTCATGGCCGCCCTCTACCACACGCTCAACCACGCCATGTTCAAGGGCGAGCTGTTCCTCGGCGCGGGCTCCCTGCTCTATGCCACGGGTACGCGCAACATGGAGAAGATGGGCGGCCTGTTCCGCCGTATGCCGGTCACGGCCGTCTGCTTCCTCATCGGTGCCCTTGCCATCTCGGCTATCCCGCCGCTCAACGGCTTCGTTTCCGAGTGGTTCACCTACCAGTCCCTGTTCAACATCTCGACGCTCTCCGACCCGGTCGTCATGGTGTTCGCCGTCGCCTCCGCGGCCGCCCTCGCCATCACCGGTGCCCTGGCCATCACGTGCTTCGTGAAGGCCTACGGCGTCTCGTTCGCGAGCAGCCCTCGTTCCCAGGAGGCCGCGAACGCCAAGGAGTCCCCGGCTCCGATGTTGTTCTCGCAGATGCTCCTCGCGGCCATCTGCGTGGTGCTGGGAATCGGCTCTCCCGTCATCGCCCCGGTTCTGGGCGACGTCGCCCAGAGCGTGCTTGCCGGCTCTGCCGTCACAGCCACCTCGGGCGTGTCTCTGGTGAACGAGATTTCCGGTGCCGCCACCTCCACCCCCGCGATCGCCATCGCGCTCGTGGTCCTCACCGGCCTCGCGTTCGTGTTGAGGTCCTGCCTCGGCACCAAGGCCCCCGCTAAGAAGACCGACCCTTGGGCGTGCGGCTACGAGCCCAACGAGCACATGCCCGTCGTCGCCACGAGCTTCGCGTCAGACGTAGAGCTCTTCATGGGCCCGCTCTACACCCTGCGCGAGGTATGCACCAAGATCTGCTGGTCCATCGCGCACGTGTTCCAGAAGCTCACCGGTGTCGCCCAGGGCGTTGAGCCCCTGCCCGACCGCTTCCTGGTCGATGCACCGAGCGAGGGTGCCGATAAGCTGGCCGGCCTCGCCTCCAAGATCGAGGGCGGCAACTACTCCGTATACATCTGCTACATCGTCGCGGCGCTCGTGGTCTTCCTCGTGCTCGCCGTGGTCATGGTCTAGAGAGGGGAGAGGATATTATGAACATCGTTCTTGCGATAGCGCAGGGCCTCGTGGTCATGCTGGTCGCGCCCTTCTTCTCCGGCCTCGCCCGTGTGATTCGCGCGAAGATGCACAATCGCCGCGGTCCGTCCATCCTTCAGGATTACCGGGACCTCGCGAAGCTCATGGCGCGTCCCGAGTCCGTGAGTTCCGACTCGAGCTTCGTGCTGCGCATCATGCCGCCGCTGTTCCTCGCGGTGTCGTTCATGCTCGCCATGGGCCTGCCCATGTTCACGCTCGAGAGCCCCATGCCCGTCTTTGGTGACGCCATCACCATCATGTACGCGCTCGCGCTGTCCCGCTTCTTCTTCGCGCTGTCCGGCGTGGATTCCTCCAACGCCTACGCGGGCTTCGGCGGTATCCGCGAGCTCCTCATGAGCGTGCTCATCGAGCCGTCCATGCTCATCGCGCTGTTTACCGTCGCCATCGTGTGCGGCTCCACGGACATTGCGACCATGGGTCAGCACATCGTTACGGGCAACGTCTCGAGCGTCGTCGCCGTCATCCTCGCCGGCGTCGCCTTCGCGGCCGCCTGCTATATGGAGCTCGGCAAGCTTCCGTTCGATCAGGCCGAAGCCGAGCAGGAGCTCCAGGAGGGCCCGCTCGCCGAGCTCTCCGGCCCGTCCCTGGCCATGATGAAGCTCGCCATGGGCATGAAGCAGGTCGTGGTCGTCGCTTGGTTCAGCTCCATCTTCATCCCCTGGGGAGAGCCCGCGACCATCGGCGTCACCGCTCTCGTGGGCGCCGTCGTCTTCCTTGTCAAGTGCCTGGTCGATTTCGTTGTCTGCGGCGTGCTCGAGAACTCCGTTTCCCGTTCGCGCTTCAAGGTGCTCGGTAACCAGACCTGGGCCGTCGTCGGCATCGCGGTCCTCGCGTTCGTCTTCGTCGTCGTAGGCGTGTAGGGAGAAGGGAGAAACTATGTCAATCGAATCGAGCTTGTCCCTCTTTGCCATGGTGGCGATCGCCGTCCCCATGCTGGGCTCCCTGCTCATCGTCATGCTGCCGCGTCCCTACGCTAAATGGATCTGCGCCTTTGCCGGCGGCATCGCCACGGTCGCTTCCGTTGGCTTGGCCGCGACGTTTGCCGGAAACGGCATGAACGCGGTCGATGTAACCTGGGCGAGTATGGGCCAGACCTTGGTCATGGGCTTCATATTCGACCGGATGAGCACGCTGCTCGCACCCGCGTTCGTCGCTATCGGCCTGCTCGTCGTCATCTATTCGTTCCCGTACATGAGCGATAAGAACAAGGAGCATCCCGACGCGCCCCGTCGCCGCTTCTACGTGTACTTCTCCACGTTCATCGGCGCCATGGCCGGTCTCGCCTACAGCTCCACCATCGTCGGCCAGCTCGTTTTCTTCGAGATCACCGGCGTGTGCTCCTGGGGCCTCATCAGCTACTACATGACGCCCACGGCCAAGAAGGCCGGTATGAAGGCGCTCATCATCACCCATATCGGCGCTCTGGGACTCTACATCGGCGCGGCCTTCCTGTTCGCCGGAACCGGCACGTTCGCGCTGAGTGCGATCTCCCAGCTCGATTCCGGTATGAAGACCGTCGTGCTGCTGCTCATCCTGTTCGCCGCTTGGGCCAAGTCCGCCCAGTTCCCGCTCTACATGTGGCTGCCCTCCGCAATGGAGGCCCCCACGCCCGTTTCCGCCTACCTCCATGGCGCGTCCATGGTGAAGGTCGGCGTGTGCGTGTTCGCCCGCGCTCTTGCGAGTGCCGGCGATATCCCCGAGATCGTCGGTTGGGTCGCCATCATCGACGCCGTCGTGACCATGCTCTTCGGCTTCCTCATGTACCTGCCCCAGAAGGATATGAAGCGCCTGCTCGCCTTCTCGACGATCGCGCAGCTCGCCTACGTGTTCTTCGGCCTGGGCCTCTCCGTGTTTGGAAGCCAGATGGCGTTCAACGGCGCCGTCGAGCACATCTTCAACCACGCGTTCACCAAGACCCTGTTCTTCCTCATCGCCGGCTCCCTCAGCTTCACGCTGGGAACCCGTATGTTGCCCAAGATCCAGGGCCTCATGAAGAAGTACCCGGTCACGGGCGTGGGCTTCGCGGTCGCCGCGACCGCTATCGCCGGCGTGCCCCCCATGAGCACGTTCTTCTCCAAGTTCCAGATTATTTCCGGTGGCTTCGCGGTTGGTGCTTCCAACACGGTCATCTTTGTCCTCGTGTGCGTCATGGTCGTCGAGACCGTCGCCACCTTCGCATGGTTCCTGCGTTGGATGGGTAAGGTCCTGCCCGGTGAGCCGAGCGAGACCGTGGCCGCCGGCCAGCCCCTTCCGCGCGCCATGGCGTTCGTGTTCGTCGTCCTCATGATCATGGTCGTCGTCGCCGGTCCTCTGTCCTCTAGTTGGATGGGTTAGGAGGTAGGACATGGGTTATTCGTTAGTCAATATCCTGGGCGGTCTTCTGATCGTGACCTCCACCATGGTGGTCGTCTCGAAGACCATCCCGTCCGCCATTAAGTGGTACGCGATCCAGTCGGTTGTCCTGGTGGGCGTGCTGCTCACCCTGGGCCTCACTACCGGTGCCACCGAGCTTCTCATGTGGGCCGCGTCGGCCTTCGTCACCAAGGTGATCCTCGTTCCGTTCATTCTCAACCGTGCCTACAAAAAGATGGGTTCGCCTGCCGATAGCACGCTGACCTCCTCCATCAAGCCGGCCTGGACCATCATCCTCACCGGTCTGGAGGTGGCCATCTGCTTCGCGGTGGTCACGCGCCTGAGCCTGCCCACCGCTGAGGTGGCTACTCCGGCCCTCGCCATCAGCTTCGCGCACTTCTTCGTCGGCCTCACGTGCATCATCTCCCAGCGCAACATCCTCAAGCAAATCTTCGGGTACTGCCTTATGGAGAACGGTAGCCACGTGACGCTCGCCCTGCTCGCGCCCACGGCCCCCGAGATCATCGAGATCGGCATCGCCACCGACGCCATTTTCGCCGTCATCATCATGTCCGCCGTCGTCGTGAGGATCTGGAACGACACCAAGTCGCTCGACTCCCACGACCTGACCGAATTGAAGGGGTAGGCCATGGATGTTTCAATGCTGACGGTCGCCCTGCTCGCTTGTCCCCTCGTGTTCTCCCTGATTATGGCTGCGCTCCCCAAGACGACGTCCTACAGCGTCTTCGCGGGGCTCAACACCATCTCCGTCGCGGCGACCCTCGTCCTTTCGGTCGTCACCGCGGGAACCATGCTCTCGAGCGGGCAGAATATCGACGCCTTGGGCCTGTGGCTCCATCTCGATTCGCTCTCGTCGATCTTCGTCCTTCTGGTAGGCATCATTGGGTTCATCACCGGCGTGTACTCCATCTCCTATATCAAGATCGATATCGAGGAGAAGACCATGCCGGCCGAGCGCACCAAGCAGTACTACGCGCTGTTTAGCCTGTTCGTCTTCACGATGCTGCTCGCCTGCCTGTCCAACAACATCATCCTCACCTGGGCGGCGGTCGAGGCCACCACGCTGTCGACCGTGTTCCTCGTGGGTATCTACAAGAACAAACAGGCGCTCGAGGCGTCTTGGAAGTACGCGATGGTCTGCACCGCCGGCGTGGCCTTCGGCCTGTTCGGCACGCTGCTCATCTACGCGAACGCTGCCGATATCATGCCCAACGCGCATGAGGCTGCCTTCCTTACCTCCATCATGCCCTACGCCGACCAGTTCGACCCGATGCTCGTGCGCCTCGCGTTCGCGTTCATCGTCATCGGCTTCGGCACCAAGGCGGGCCTGTTCCCCATGCACACTTGGCTGCCCGACGCGCACTCCCAGGCTCCGAGCCCGGTTTCCGCGCTGCTCTCGGGCGTGCTGCTCAAGTGCGCCATGCTGGTGATTATCCGCTTCTACTCCCTGTCCATCATCACGGTGGGCGACACCTATCCGCGAACGCTCCTGCTCATCCTGGGCACGCTGTCCATCCTGGTGGCCGCCCTGTGCATCTTCAAGCAGGACGATATCAAGCGTCGCTTCGCGTACTCCTCCGTCGACAACGTCGGTGTGGTCGCGCTGTGCCTGGGTATCGGTGGTCCGCTCGGTATCGCCGCCTGCCTGCTGCACTGCATCTTCCACGGCTTCACGAAGGCGCTCGCCTTCTGCATGGCCGGTAACATCCAGCACATCTACCACACCCGCGACCTGAACAAGATCAAGGGCGTCGTCGAGATCGCTCCTGTCACGGCAGCGCTCACCATCATCGCCCTGCTCGCGCTCGCCGCCTTCCCGCCGTTCGCCCTGTTCATCTCCGAGTTCCTCACCTTCGTGGCCGGCGTTCAGTCCGGTCCCATCTGGGTGGTCGTGCTCGTGGCCATCGGCCTCACCGGCGTGTACTTTGCCCTTACCGGCATTGCGCTCAAGTCCATCTTCGGCAAGGCGCCCGAGGGCATGAAGCGCCACGAGGTGCCTGCCCTCATGATCATCCCCGAGATCGCCCTCGCGATCGTGGTCATGTGGTTCGGTATCGCCACCCCGGTCGCCATTACGAGCGGCGTCGAGGATGCAACGTCCGTCGTTTTGAACCAGAGCGTCGAAGAGCTCCACGAGGCCCCTCTCTACCGCATGGTGTTCAGCTCCCAGACCAAGACAAGCGAGGTGAATTAGCACCATGGCAGAACCTGAAAAGAAGGACTACGCTCGTCGCTGCGAAAGCCACGTCGAGGCCCTGCGCGCCGCAGTGCCGGGCGCTATCGAGAAGGTCGAATGGCAGTGCGAGGACCAGCTGACGATCACCGTCAAGCTGGACCGTCTGCCCGAGGCCGTCCACTACCTGTACTACGAGCGCTACGGCTGGATTCCCGTGATTGTCGGCAACGACGAGCG
>JAXKHW010000304.1:0-1617 GCA_036549635.1 Collinsella sp.
ACAAACGTGCGGGAGCTCATCCCCTGCTCGTGTAGATCCATGGACATGCCCCCTATTCGCTCGAGCCAGAATCGGTCGTCTCGGACGTGTCGGAACTGTCATCCGAGCTCTCGTCCTTCGTCTTGGTCGCAGCATCGCGCGACGTTCCCTGCGGCGTGCTGTTGGCCGTGCTCACGTCCTCATCCGAGGCCGACTGTTCGTCGGTCAGCGAGGTGATGACCAGCACTTCCTCGTTGTTCTCGGCCGTGGTCTGAGCGCGCACCACAATGGTGTAGTACACGTCGTTTGCCGATTTCTCAACCGACGAGACGGTGCCAAGCGGAAGGCCCTTGGGGAACACGCCACCGATGCCAGAGGTCACGATGATATCGCCAACCTTAACATCGGAGTCGACGCTCACGTACTCAAGACGCAGCGTGCCGTCAGCCTGACCCTGCAGCATACCCTGGGCGCGCGTGTCCTGCACTATGGCGGACACGCCCGAGTTCTCGTCGCCAATCAGGCGCACGGTAGAGGTCTTGGCCGATACCTCGATAATCTGGCCGATAACACCGGCAGAACTCGTCACGGGCATGTTGATGGTAAGGCCGTCGGCAGAGCCCTTGTCGATGGTAACGGTCGAGGTCCAGGCATCGCCGGAGGCACCAACGATACGAGCTGCGGTCGATTTGAGGTTGTGGGTCGATTGCAGCCCGACCAGGCCCTCCAGGCGCTCGGCAGTCTTTTGAGCCTCAGAAAGCTCGGCGACCTTAGAGGTCAGCTCCTCATTTTGCTTCTTGAGCTCGTCGAGCGTGTCCTGCGACGCCGTTAGGTTAGAGAACACGTTGCCAATCGCATTGAAGGGAGCCGCCACAGCCGAGCCCACAAAGCGCACCGGAGAGGTAATCGTCGTTACGCCCGAACGCACGGCATGAATCGGCCCTGCCTCGCCCTCGCGGATGTAAAACGTGAGCAGCAACACCGAAATCAGGCTGAAAACAATCAACGGGCGCATACCCGTTGATTGTCGCTTGGTATTCAGATTTGTGGAGAAACCCGAAGATCGTGCCAAATGGAATCCACCTTTTGGAAATTAAGCATTGGTCTGGACGAAGCCGCCATCAAACGCATTGGCCTCGAGCACGCGGGCACAGCCGTTAACGACGTTATCGAGCGCCGTGGGGCTGACGTTGACCGAAACACCGGTCTCATCGCGCAGGCGCACGTCGAGACCGCGCAGCAGCGCGCCGCCACCAGTCAGCAAAATGCCGTAGTACATAAGGTCCGAGGCAAGATCGGGAGGCGTAGCGTCGAGTGCGTCCTTGACGGCCTTGGCCATCTCGTCGAGCGGCTTGTTGAGCGCGCGACGAATCTCCTCGCTCTCGATGCGCACGGTCTTGGGCAGACCGGTGATCACGTCGCGGCCGTTGACCTCGACATCGAGCTCGTCCTTGAGCGGCACAGCGGAGCCGACCTTGATCTTGATGTCCTCTGCCGTACGCTCGCCGATGGCCAGGTTGTAGGCATCGCGAACGTGCGTGAGGATGGCCTGATCGAACTCGTCACCGGCAATACGGATGGACTGCGAGACGACGATACCGCCCATAGCGATAACGGCGACCTCGGTGGTACCGCCAC